>CAJXEG010000057.1 GCA_913052425.1 uncultured Flavobacteriaceae bacterium
AAAGACACCCGCTGGGGGAATTTTTACTCCTTTGGAGGGTCTTGGATCGCCTCCAACGAGTCCTTTGTCGATGAAATTCCTTGGGTAGATTACCTGAAATTGAAGTTTTCTTATGGTGAATTGGGTAACAACAGAAACATTGGGTTCTTCCCCTATCTTCAGGTATTTGATACGGGTTATAACCAATTGGACAATACCGGAGTGATTTCCTCCCAATTTGTCGATCCCAATCTGACCTGGGAAAAAACAGCCCTGCTAAATTTCGGAACCGAGTTTACTCTTTTTCAAGGCAAACTCAAAGGAAGCATCGAATACTACAGCAAAGAATCCATCGACCTGATTTATGACAAACCCTTGGCCCTGTCTACGGGTAATGAATCCATAAAAACCAATATCGGTGCGATCAAAAATTCGGGGGTTGAATTTTCCTTTAATTCAATGGTTTTCAATAATGACGAATTAACAGTTGACTTGGGGGTTAACTTTTCTTTTGACAAAAATGAGATCAGCAACCTCACCCAGGATGAGTTCATCAATGGAACCAAAAAATGGAAAGTTGGGAAATCCCTATATGATTTCTTTATCCAAGAAGCTGCCGGGGTAGATCCCGTTGATGGTTATCAAATGTGGTATAAAGATGTTTTGTCCCCGGAGGGTGAACCGACCGGAGAGCGCGTTACCACCAAAGAATACGCTGATGCTACTCGATATTATTTGGACAAATCATCCCTTCCCAAAATGGTGGGAGGATTCAATACCAATGTCTCCTATAAAAACTTTGATCTGAGTGTTTTGATCAATTTTAGTTTTGGATCCTATGTCTATGACAGTGTTTACTCTAGTCTAATGAATGGTTTTGAAACGCCCGGAGCAAATGGACATCCCGACCTAAAAAGAAGGTGGCAGAAACCCGGTGACCAAACCGATGTCCCCCTCTTTTTGAACCAGCAAAACGATTTCAATGCCACCTCCTCTCGGTTTTTATTCAAAAACAACTACATCAGGGTAAGAGGACTCAATCTGGGATATACCTTTGAGGAAAGCTGGATGGAAAAATATCAAATCAAAGGTTTAAGGGTTTATCTGCAAGGTGACAATTTATTCACCTTTCAGTCCCATAAAGGAATTGATCCCGAGCAAGACCTCTCTGGTCGGACAAGTTATAGATCACATCAAATGAAAACCATTTCCCTAGGGGTTAATCTCCAATTGTAAAATTTTGAAAATGAAAAAACTACACGCTACACTTTTGGTCATAAGCTTTATCCTACTATCGGGATGTGAAAAAGGTTATTTGGACGAACCCAAGCCCACCGAATCGGTGAATTCATCGGTAATTTTTGAATCCCAGGACGGAGTGGAAGCGTTTATGTCGGGCATACTCAGGGAAAGTCGCGGTCAATTTGAAAGAACAGACGCAGGAGGACTCTACTCCATGTATTTCGCCAGAGTCGTAAAAGGAAACGATCTTGTTTTGGGCTATCAGTGGTATCTTTTTGATTATGAAAATGACAACAGAGAACCCACCTATACCCGAACCATTTTCAGTTGGGAATTTCCCTACTACATAATCAATCAACTCAATCAATTTATCAATGGTGTGAACAACAGTTCCAACTTGTCAGACTCGGTAAAAGAGGAGTTTTTGGGTCAAGCCTTCGCCTTGCGAGCTTTTTATTATTTTCAATTGGCCATGGAATTCCAACACACCTACAGTTATGATCTGTCACTCCCTGCACCACCGATCTACACGGAGCCAGCCATCGAAGGAAAAGCCATGTCCACCCTGGGTGAGCTTTACGATTTTATCATCAACGATTTGACTACAGCGGTCGAAACTGCCCCCGCCACCAGAAACAATAAATCATACATCGACCGAAATGTAGTCTATGCCATTTTGGCCAGAGTCTATCAAGTGATGGGCAACTGGCAGCAAGCAGCCAATACAGCTGCAATCGCCAGACAAGGCTATCCCCTCGACTCCGATCAGTATCCCTTGGGATTTGACGACATGAACGCCACTGAGTGGATTTGGGCCATGCCGCAACGTGCCGACCAAACCAATTATTTTTACATCGCTCCACACGCTTTTACGGACAACATCAACGATGCCTATGGTTTGGCTTTCTGGAATAAAGATTTTGTATCCTTGTTCAGCCAAACAGATATTAGAAATAGCTTTATCGATCTCTACAATGTAGGTGACGCTGATCAGTATTTTGCAAGAGCTTCCTTAAAATTCACTTTCGATTTCAGCTCGGACATTCCCATCATCAGATCCCCGGAAATGATGTTGATCGAAATTGAAGCCAACGCACGAATGGGAAAAGAAAGCGAAGCAACCAATATGTTGTTGTCTTTACAACAAAACCGAGACCCCAATGCAAAAGCCTCAGGAAATACCGGAGAGGCTTTGATCGAAGAAATACTGGTAGAAAGAAGAAAAGAGCTTTATGGAGAAATGGGAGTAGAATGGTTTGATGCCAAACGACTTCGCAGGGGCATCACCCGAACAGGAAACCACAGGATCGGCAGTGCTGCCAATTTACTTCCTGATGATAAAAAGTTTTTCCTCAAAGTACCTCAAAAAGAAATCGACGCCAACATCAACATTGATGAGTCGGTCAACAGCAATCGATAGGAAGCTTCTTTTACCACTGTCGAAGAATTATTGATTCACAAAAATAATTTGCGATTTCTGATGGGTAATTTCTAAATTGCACTGATGAAAACAGCTCAAGAGATTTATGGTATTCGTGCGATCATGGAAGCCATCGTTCAGGAAAAAACCATAGATAAAGTTTGGCTGCTCAAGGGGCAGCAAGGGCAATTATTCAAGCATTTAGAGCAAAAAATACACGAGAAAGGAATTTCTCACAGCTATGTACCCGTTGAGCGTTTGGAACGCTTCTCCCACCAAAATCACCAAGGGGCGGTGGCCAGAATCGCGCCCATCAATTTTGTCTCATTGGAGGATTTACTGGAGGAAAACAGCGGTAAAAAAACGGTCTATCTCCTTTTGGATGGTATTACCGATACAAGAAATTTGGGAGCCATCCTCAGAACAGCCGCTGCGGTAGGTGTTGGGGGTATCGTTTTACCCCAAACCGGCTCTGCTCCCGTCAATTCCGATACGGTCAAGACCTCTGCCGGAGGTATTTTTTCTGTGCCTTTGGTCAAAGTGAATCACCTTAAAGATGCACTGTTCTTGTTTCAGGCACAAGAAATCAAAACCCTTGCCGTGAGTGAAAAAGCTGAAAAAACAGCCTATGAACACCATTTTGACGCTTCGGTTGCCCTGATTATGGGATCAGAGGACAAAGGGATACAAAAGGGACTTTTAAAAATGGCCGATCATACGGTTAAACTGCCCATGAGTGATCAGATGGATTCACTCAATGTGAGTGTGGCCTGTGGGGTGATGCTCTATGAGATACAGCGCCAGCAAAATTATACTTAAACACAACGACCATGAATACCCCATTGGCCGAGAGAATGCGCCCTAAAAGTCTGGAAGAATATGTAGGACAAGAACATCTGATCGGTCCTCAGGGGGGATTAACCCCCATCCTTAAAAGTGGAAACCTGCCTTCCATGATTCTGTGGGGGCCACCAGGAACGGGAAAAACGACCCTGGCAAGACTTTTGGCGCTGCAAAAAGAACGACCCTTCTACCAAATCTCTGCCATCAATTCGGGTGTAAAAGAAATCAGAGACATTCTTCAAAAAGCAGAACATAGCGGCGGCTTATTCTCCGGCAAAAGCCCCCTTTTATTCATAGACGAAATTCACCGGTTCAGTAAATCTCAACAAGACTCCTTGCTGGGGGCGGTTGAGAAAGGAAGCATCACACTGATCGGAGCCACCACAGAAAACCCCAGTTTTGAGGTCATCAATGCATTGTTGTCCAGATGTCAGGTTTATGTCCTTAATCCACTGGACAAATCCCAATTACAACAATTGATCTCCAATGCCCTTGGTCATGATATCGAATTAAAAAGTAAAAAAATTAAAATTCTCGAAGACCAAGCGCTGTTAAAAATCTCCGGTGGGGATGCCAGAAAATTACTCTCGGCCCTCGAACTGGTGATCAACAGCACTCCCGAACCTATAAAAATCGACAATTTATTGGTACAGGAAAAAATTCAAACCCAAATGGCAATGTTCGACAAAAATGGCGATTTGCATTACGACATCATCTCCGCCTTTATCAAATCCATTCGAGGAAGCGATCCCAATGGGGCAGTTTATTGGTTGGCGAGAATGATTGAAGCAGGGGAAGAAGTCAAATTTATAGCCCGAAGAATGTTGATCCTTGCATCTGAGGACATCGGCAATGCCAACCCCACTGCACTGGTATTGGCCAACAGCACCTTTCAGGCAGTAAATGTATTGGGTTTGCCCGAGGCCAAAATTCCACTCAGCCAATGTGCCATTTATCTGGCAGGATCCGAAAAAAGCAATGCCTCCTATACCGCCATCAATAAAGCACAACAAAAGGTAAAAGAAACGGGAGACCTGGGCGTACCCCTAACCCTTCGCAATGCACCTACCCAATTGATGAAAGAATTAGACCATGGCAAAAACTACCAATACGCCCATGATCATGAAAATCATTTTGTCGATATGGAATTCTTACCCAAAGATCTGGAAGGTTTTCGGTTTTATGAACCGGGAGAAAACACCAAAGAAAGTCAAATCCGAAAGTTTCTAAAATTGAGGTGGAAAGACAAATACGGCTATTAATTTTTCTTCCAAAAGAAAGGCGTAAACAAAATCAAGACCGTAAAGAGTTCCAAACGCCCCATCAACATCAAAAACGAAGACCAATATTTGCCCAGGGGGGGCAATTGACTAAAATTGCCGGCCGGGCCAAAATCACCAATGGCCGGGCCTACATTCCCAAGGGAAGAAGCCGCTACCCCTATTGCATTTTCGAAATTCAACCCCATCAATCCAAAAACCAGACTTCCAACGATAAATGATATCATATAAAGAATAAAAAAGCCCAGTATATTACCGATGATTTCTTTACTGACAACCTTACCATTGTATCGGGAGGGAATAATGGCATTGGGATGCAAGGCCCTCTTGAATTCCAAAAAACCACTTTTGATCATAAGCAAATGTCTCACAATTTTGATTCCCCCCGAAGTACTTCCGGCAGAACCGCCTAAAAACATCAGTCCAAAAAAGAAAATGGTCATAAAAGGAGTCCAGGCCGTATAATCTGCAGTAACAAAGCCTGTAGTGGTCACAATGGCCAAAACTTGAAAAAAGGAATGCCTTAGACTGCTTTCAACCTTTCCCCAAACCTCAGGATGATCAAAGGAATCCTTGCTGAGGTCAACTTGAGTGACCAGTACAATAAAAACAATCATGGAAAAGACAAAAATGAATTTGGCGAAAGCCAAAAATTCATCGTCTTGAAAAACCTTTTTGATTTTGCCTGTGAAGGCGAAATAACTCAATACAAAATTCGATCCTGCCAAAAACATAAAGACGATGATGATGTAGTGTACCCAAGGCAAGTGATTCCAGTGGGCCAAACTTGCATTTTTGGTGGAAAACCCGCCGGAGGCCATGGTGCTCATGGCGTGGTTAAGGGCATCGAAGAGGGACATCCCGGCCAAATACAAAAGCAAGGTTTCGGCAAAAGTGAAAGAAACATAGATCAACCACAATCTTTTGGCTGTATCTGTGATCCTGGGGTGGAGTTTATCACTGTTGGGCCCGGGAGCCTCGGCGGTAAACAACTGCATTCCACCAATACCCAGCAGGGGGAGTATCGCAATGGCCAAAACGATGATCCCCATTCCACCGATCCAATGGGTCATGCTTCGCCAAAAAAGAATACCGGCAGGTAAGGATTCAATATCGGTCAAAATCGTAGATCCCGTAGCGGTATAACCCGACATGGTTTCAAAAAAAACAGAGGGCAAATCCCGAATGGCATCGGTTAACAGAAAAGGGGTCATTCCGGTAACGGTCATCAAAACCCATCCCAATGTTACGATCAAATATCCCTCTCTTTTTTGAATTTGGGCTTCGTGGTTTCTGGAAACCAACATCATAAAGCCCCCCAAAGTCATGACCAAAAAAGCGGAGAGTGTCATCTCGAAAGTCACCCCATCTTTCATCAGCCAACTGGCCATGGTGGCCAAAAGCATCAATCCCCCATTGAAAAGCAACAAAACGCCTATGATGTGGAGAATGACTTTATGGTTGAATTTGGACATCTGTTACTTTATAAAAACAAACTTTCAACACGCCTGATAGAACGGGGCATGGCACAAACCACAACACGATCACCGGGCATGATGGTATAATCCCCTAAAGCGATGATCCCCTGGCCATCACGTATCACCCCACCAATGGTTGCCAATCTGGGAAAGTCCAAATCTTTAATTTTGTAATTGGCGACCTTGGAATCGGGATTGACCACAAATTCTAAAATTTCTGCATTGAGGTTGTTAAGTGTAGTCATATCGACCACTTCTCCCCTTCTAATGTATCTGAAAATGGTATTTGCAGTAAGCAATTTTTTATTGATCAGTGTATCGATTCCAATGGCTTGGGACAAATGGAAATAGTCCATATTTTCTACCAGCGCAATGGTCTTTTCGACTCCTTTGGAACTGGCCATCAGACAAGACATTATGTTGGTTTCTGAATTTTCGGTAACCGAAATAAAAGCATCCATAGACTCAATAGACTCCTCCTCCAACAATTCAGAACTTCTTCCGTCTCCATGAATGACCATCAAATCGGGTAATTCCTCCGAGATTTCCATCGCTTTAAGCTTGTTTTGTTCCAGTAAGATCACCCTGAATTTCTTATCACAGAGCTCTCTGGCGGTATTGATACCAATTTTACTGCCTCCAAGGATCATTACGTTTTTAATGGGCTTATTGCTCTTACCCGAAAGCTTCTGAATCTCTTCTACCCCTTCTTGTAGGGTAATAAAAAAAACAGTGTCTCCTGCTTCAAAAACGGTGTCACCTCTGGGAATAAGTGTAAACTGAGTTCCTTTGCGTTGAACGGCAATGGGCATAAAGTGCACATCGGGAAAGATAGAGGCTGCTTCTTTGACTGATTTTCCAACAAAGGGAACATCAGAGCCCAACTGGGTTCCAATCATCGTCAACGCCCCCTCCTCGAATTCATAGCTGTTGGTAAATGCGGATTGATCCAGCAGTTGCTGAATTTCGTTTGCAGCCAGTTCTTCGGGAGAAATCAATTCATCCACGCCAATGTCCTGAAAACTGATGGATTCATCGGTATTGGTAAATTCTATGTTAGAGATTCGAGCAATGGTTCTTTTGGAGCCCAATTGCTTGGCCAAAGCACAAACCGTGATGTTTACCGATTCTGAGGCGGTAACAGCAATCAGCAAGTCA
This sequence comes from uncultured Flavobacteriaceae bacterium, assembly GCA_913052425.1. The sequence continues at coordinate 7,401 of CAJXEG010000057.1, forward strand.
GACTCTGCCGCATTGGATTCCTTCAGCACGTTAAGAGAACAGGCGTTCCCCCTTAGGGTTTTAATGTCTAAATGCCCTTCAGCATAATTCAACCGATCGCGCTCTACGTCGATTAAAGTGATGTCAAGAGATTCGTAGGAGAGCAGCTTTGCCAAGTGAAAACCTACTTCTCCGGCTCCTGCGATTATTATTTTCATAATATAAGTTCGAAAACTTAATGCAAATATAATAAAACCATTGGGGTCGCTTTTTTAATTCTATGAAATCATAATGGTTTGCATTTATCATATCTTTGCGAATGTCCAAGAAACAAGTGGTTCCCTACCAAGACAAAAAAAGTTCAAAAAAAACGCAAGTACGTCAAATGTTTGACGGAATCTCACCTCAATACGACCTGATGAACCGCATTATTTCCGGGGGGATCGACGTAAAGTGGAGAAAAAATGTAGTGGCCTTACTGCTGCCAAAAAAACCTAAAAAAATTTTGGATGTGGCCACAGGAACCGGAGATTTGGCCGTTGCACTTGCCCAAACCCAAGCCAATGAAATTGTTGGAATCGATATTTCCGAGGGAATGCTGGATATAGGCAAAAAAAAGGTCAAAAAAAGCCAATGGCATAAAAACATAAAAATGGAAATCGGAGACAGTGAAAATATTGACTATCCTACCGATTATTTCGATGCCGTTACCGTTGCTTTTGGAGTGAGAAATTTTGAAAACCTCGACAAGGGACTTTTGGAAATCCTAAGAGTACTGCGACCGGGGGGCGATTTGATCATTTTGGAAACCGCTGTTCCCCAAAAATTCCTCCTGCGTCAGTTCTACCGTTTGTACACCCATTTTATCATGCCCGTGGTCGGTTGGGTTTTTTCCAAAGACAAATCTGCTTATCAATATTTATCGGACTCTGCAAATGCTTTTCCTTTTGGCGAAGCTTTCAACAATATTTTAGCAAAAAATGGGTTTATAGCT
>CAJXEG010000058.1 GCA_913052425.1 uncultured Flavobacteriaceae bacterium
CTCATCCATATGGACTTCGATTTTTCCATCCTCAGGTTGATGATGATCTGTTGTTTGCGCTTGCCATTGTCGTAGGTGGTTTTTACACGCGAACGAAATTTTTTATATTCCAATTGATTTTTGGCAATGGATTGAGTCAATTCCTTGGTCTCAAGGTCTTTTATGGGAGTTCGACTATATGGAACAACAGTCGACTTACAAGCCACAAACAACAGAAGCCACCCAAGCAAAAGAGGGGGGATAAAATAGGCTTGATTTTGTTTGTATTTCATCACTTTGATAATTCTGAATAATCACCAATGGATACAAAATCAAATGCACCATCGAATTTGACATGATTGCCGATCATGGCACCATGGAGCTGGGCATTTTGTATAATTGAATGTTTTTGTACCAAACTGTTGCTCAAAGTGCTATTTTCGATTTGAGTTCCATCTCCCACCGCAGCGTAAGGGCCCACCGTGGAATTTTTTAATACCACCCCCGAACCAATATAGCAAGGGGGGATAATCTCGCTGTTCTCTAGTACAACATTATCTGTGACCAATTTATTGCCTTCGGCCGTGAGGATGTCCAACATTTTGGTGTTAGTTTCAAGGGTAATGTTGGGATTGCCACAGTCCATCCACTCTTTGACGGTTCCAGGGGTAAAGACCGCTCCTTTTTCCATCATGGCCAATATACCATCGTTTAAAAGAAATTCCTCTCCTTCAGCTCTCGGTTGCGACATCGTTTTTTCCAACTCTGCTTTGATCGTTTCTCCTTCTTTAAAGTAATATATTCCAATTACTGCCAAATCGGATACAAACTTCTGTGGCTTTTCGACCAAGGCGGTAATGTGGTTGGCATCATTCATTTTGACCACGCCATAGGCTTTGGGATTTTCCACTTTTTTGACCCATATCATCCCGTCTACAGCGGGATCAAGGGAAAGGTCGGTACGGATAAGGGTATCGGCATAGGCCACTATGATGGGCCCAGACAAAGAATCGGCGGCACACATCACCGCATGACCGGTTCCCAAAGGTTCCAATTGACGGTAAATAGTGGCTTTGGCTCCCAAATCTTTTGCTACTTGTTTCAGTTCTTCTTCTATGGCATGACCAAAAAAAGCGGGATCCCCGAGAATATATGCAACTTCTTCTATGGGTTGGTTCACCACTCTGGCAATTTCGTTGACCAGTTGGGCCACTATGGGCGATCCTGCTACGGGCAACATAGGTTTGGGAACCGTAAGGCTGTGGGGTCTTAGTCTAGAGCCTCTTCCGGCCATGGGAACAATGATTTTCAATATTTTATATATTATGTTTTAAACAATTACTTTATATTATTTTTTTCCGGTACTGCCAAAACCTCCACTGCCTCTTTCGGACTCAGGAAGACTACTAATCAGCTTCCACTTAACGGTGCTGTATTGGGCGACGACCAACTGTGCGATTCTGTCCTGTGGAACGACGGTAAAGGGTTCTTGGGAAAGGTTGACCAATATTACGCCAATGTCTCCGCGATAATCGGCATCGATGGTACCAGGAGCATTGAGAACCGTAATGCCATGTTTGGCGGCCAATCCACTTCGGGGCCTCACCTGAGCCTCATAACCCTTTGGCAAAGCTAGGGATAGGCCTGTTGGAATGATTTTGCGCTCCAGCGATTTCAAGGTGATGGGTTGCTCAATGTGAGCTCTCAAATCCATCCCCGCCGAAAGCGGAGTGGCATGCTCCGGCAATTCGCCTTTTCCAGTAAACACAACAGGAATTTCTATCATTTTCTCAATTTCTTCAAAAATACAAAAAGCACCCTGAATCCATGGCCTCTCCCCTTTTAGTTAATCTTTTTTTATGATAATCGCTGATCAACTGACTTGGGTGAACACAAATAGTGATCTAAACAAGGGCAAGTGCTATTCCAATAGGGATAAAATCTGATCCTTAGGAATGCGAACAAAACTGTTTTGGGTGTAATCGTCCTTTTCGAAAAAAACCGCCAAGTCTCCGTTTTCTAGCAAGCTAAGGGCAGAGTAGGCGGCGGGTCCTTTGTAAATGGTTTTTTCAGCCGACCAAGTTTTTCCATTGTCTTTACTGATGCTCAATACAAGATTTTTTCTAAGAGTTTTGTGCTTGGCGTTTACAAATAATAAAATGTTTTTTTCTGGAAATCGAATGATTCCCGCATTACATCCAGGATCGACAAGGCTATAATCCGCACGAGAGTCCCATGTCTTTCCCTCGTCTTTGGAAATGTAAATTTGTCGGTAACCTTTTTTGTTGAGTCTGCAATTGACCATCCAGCTTCCATCGCTGAGTTCCACCACTTTAGATTCGTCACCAGGAATCAAAGGGGTATCGATCCATTGCCAACTGTTGCCATAGTCATCACTTTTATAAAGATGTAGTCCGTGATCGAGATTGACCAGCGTGTGGAGCAAAGTTCCCCTTCGGGTTTGAATCCCCCTTCCGGAAGTAATGAATTTAAAATCTTTATGCCATTGAGGAGGCGTGATTTGATTGGTGATATCCACTGGTTCCGACCAGCTTTTACCATTGTCCTCGCTTTTGATGTACTTGAGATAATAGATTTGCCGTTCGTGCTCCAGATCCATATAGTTAAAAAACATAAAAATGGAGTTGGTCATCCGATCAACGATCATGGAGGGGTCGGAGGCCGATTGTCCCAATGGGTAATCTACAAGCCTTTCGATGGGCGTCCAGCTTTTGCCATTGTCGCTACTTCTCCTGCTTACAATATTGATGTCATTGTTGTCTCTTAGATCGGCACAGGAAGGAATTCTTTCGTCGATGGCAGTGATGAGGTCGCCATTGGGTGCGGTGGCAATGGAGGGGATTCTATAACAGGCGACTCCTTTTTTTTGGGGGAAAAGATTTGTGAATTCTAGTTCCTGGGCAAGGCATATACCAAAAGAAAACAGGCCTATTACGAGTGCCAACTTGATTTTAATCTTTGATTTTATGTCTTCCATACCTCTTTTAAATTAAAATTGTATTTGAAAATCGCTGTCAAGAAACCCCTCCAGGTCTGTTAAACCTTGATGAATGTTTTGTTTTTGTACATGTACCAGAGCAATAGATAGAGCAATGCAAACCCTCCGATGACAGTGATCAGTTCGTAATAGTTTCCAGTATAGGGTGCTAAACCATAGAGGACAAATCCAGCAATCTTGGGAAATGGAAAAACGTGAGTAATTAAATAGGCTGTAATGGCATTCATTCCAATTACTTTGAGAAAAAAAGCCCATTTATACTTTTGTTTGACATCTATAATCCAATAAAAAACAGCCATTAGGAAATAACAAATTCCCGAGGAAAACAAGACAAAAGAGGAAGACCATAATTTTTTAACGATGGGGTGCCAGATATTAATAAAAAGGCCTAGCGACAAGGCAATTGTTCCGCAGGTGAGCAGGGTTTTGACGACCTTTGTTTTGTCTTTTAGATTTTTTATAAGGGTTCCTGCGAAGAGACCAGAAAGGGTGGTGGCAGTAAAGCCCAAACCGGACAAAAACCAGGTGTATTGAGTGCCGTCGTCAAAAGACCCAAAAATCAAATGATCGAAATAGAGGGCGAAATTTGCATCGGGAACAAGGGTACTCCTTCCAATTCCAGGAACATTGGGCAAGGTCAACAGCAAAGCATATGCCACCAAACAGCCCACAAAAAATAACCGCCTTTGGGTTGGTTTTAAATAAACATAAGCAATAGCGGTAAAAACATAACCTACGGCGATGGCTTGCAAGGTATTACTAAAAATTTTGAATGTAGAAAGGTCAAAATCCAACAGATTGCCTTGGACTATCCAGCCGAGTAAAAAAAGTAAAAAGAATCTTCTCAAAAGCTTTAGGAAAAAAGGTTTTTTGCTGGTGGAATCTTGGGTGTATTTTGAAATTGAAAAAGGGATTACAACCCCCACGACAAATAAAAACAGCGGCATGATGATGTCGTAAAACTGAAATCCCAACCACTCCGGGTGGGAAAATTGTTGGGCCAAAGTCGCTGTAAACTCGGAGCCAGAACCTTTATGAAGTTTAGAGAAAAACTGATCCGCCAATACGATCATCAGCATGTCAAAACCTCGAAGAGCATCTATGGATCGGATGCGTTCAGTTGTGTTAGAAATTGATCCCATCTGAAAAGGTTTTTCTTAAAAGTATTAAAAAATTCTTTGTATAACGTCTGAAAGCTCTATTATAAGCCCAAAGAAGGCATGTTCCGTTTAGGTTCTATTCTTAAGGAGTACCACAAGAACAACCAACCAACTCAGGAATTCAAAACCCAGCTCGTAATAGGTTAAATACTGATCAAAACCGTCCACTAATAGTCCAACTACTCGACCGAGGACAAAGGCAGAAACCAACACAAAGGTTGCTTTTAGTAACTGTATTTGATGGGTGGTTTTGATGGCAATCCAAATCCAAAGAAATCCCATTACCGCCAATACAATGGACAAGGTTCTTAGTACGGTGTAACTTTGTGGGGTTGTAAACTCAATTTGATAGGCTTGGTGGTAAATCAATTCTGGACTGGCAAAGGGAATAATGTTGGCCGTAAATAGAACGACACCTGCCAACAGATTAATCAACTTGGGTAGGTTTTTCATTTTTAAAGATTTAGGAAAATCAATATACAAAAAAAGCCCCTTTTCTATAAAGGGGCTATTCGTGAATTGTAAACGGCTGATTAGTTGTTCAAGGCCTCTGCCCCACCCACAATTTCGAGAATCTCGTTGGTGATGGCTGCTTGTCGTGCTTTGTTGTAGGTGAGTTTGAGTTGATCCCTCAGTTCGGTAGCATTGTCGGTGGCCTTGTGCATGGCCGTCATACGGGCGCCGTGTTCACTAGCAAAGGAATCTCTGACGGCTTTATAGAGCTGCATTTTGAGTGACTTAGGCAACAATTCGTCAATAATGGCCGATTGAGAAGGCTCATAAATGTAGTCCGCTGAGGGTTGTTTTGCCGTGTCTTCCTCAGCCAATATGGGGAGGAATTGTTCTGTAGTAACTACTTGTGTGGCCGCATTTTTAAAACGGTTGTAAACCACCAATACTTTGTCGTATTGGGCTTCGGCAAAAGCATCCATCGCCTCTAGGGCAACTTTGGCAGTGTTGCCAAAATTCAGATCGTCATAAATGGCATCGTGACGGCTGTAGACGGGTAGAGTTTTGGAAAGGATGTCCCCTCCTTTTTTGCCAATTCCCATGACCTCAACGGTTTTACCGGCATAATCTTCCTTGGCCAGTCGGAGGGTTTCTTTAATGATATTGGTATTAAAAGCCCCACACAATCCTCTGTTGGAAGTAATGGCAATAATGAGGATTTTCTCTTGGGCACATTGAGCGGTATAGGGGTTTTGCCCCTCACCGTCCAAGCTTCCAGAGAGGTTTTGAATGAGCTCGGTCAACTTGTTGGCATAGGGCCGCATGGCAGTAATGGCGTCCTGGGCTTTCTTCAACTTTGCCGCCGATACCATTTTCATGGCACTGGTGATTTGCATGGTCGAAGAGACCGAGGCAATACGATTTCGTATTTCTTTTAGGTTGGCCATCTATTCAAATGCTTTGGAAGTTTCTTGAGCTACGGCATTGAGGGTGTCGAGCGCATTGTCGGTCAACTTCCCTGACTTAAGTTCTGCCAAAGCCTTTTTGTGTTTCTTTTTTAGGGTGGATAAAAAGGCGGTTTCGAATTCTTTGACCTTTTCCACGGGAACATTTCTCAACAAGTTTTTTGACCCGGCATAGATGATGGCAACTTGCTCTTCTACTGTATAGGGGTCGTTTTGGGCTTGTTTGAGAATTTCAACGTTTCGTCGTCCTTTTTCAATCACATTGAGCGTAGCAGCATCAAGGTCAGAACCAAACTTGGCAAAGGCTTCCAGCTCACGGAACTGGGCTTGGTCAAGTTTGAGCGTACCCGCTACTTTTTTCATGGACTTAATCTGTGCCGATCCCCCTACCCTGGATACGGAGATTCCCACGTTAATCGCAGGTCGAACCCCAGAGTTGAAGAGATCAGATTCTAAAAATATTTGTCCATCAGTAATCGAAATTACGTTGGTTGGAATATAGGCAGAAACGTCTCCCGCTTGGGTTTCAATAATGGGCAGAGCCGTCAGTGAACCTCCTCCTTTTACTTTGTCTTTAAGGGACTCGGGCAGGTCGTTCATGCCTTTGGCGATATCGTCATCGGCAATGACTTTTGCGGCTCGTTCCAGCAATCTGGAGTGAAGGTAGAATACATCCCCGGGATAGGCCTCACGCCCCGGAGGACGACGAAGCAAAAGGGATACCTCACGGTAAGCAACTGCTTGTTTGGACAGGTCATCATAGATGATCAATGCAGGACGACCCGTGTCTCTAAAATACTCTCCAATGGCAGCTCCTGCAAAAGGAGCGTATACCTGCATGGGAGCAGGGTCAGAGGCATTGGCAGCTACAATAGTGGTGTAAGCCAAAGCACCTTTATCTTCTAATATTTTGGCAATCCCTGCTACAGTAGATGCTTTTTGCCCTACAGCAACATAAATGCAGTATACCGGTTCGCCGGCATCGAAAAATTCTTTTTGATTGAGGATGGTATCGATACAAACCGTGGTTTTTCCGGTTTGACGGTCACCAATGACTAATTCTCTTTGTCCTCTACCCACAGGGATCATGGCGTCAATAGATTTAACTCCTGTTTGAAGGGGCTCGTTTACGGGTTGTCGGAAAATTACCCCGGGAGCTTTTCGCTCCAAAGGCATCTGATAGGTTTCGCCCTCGATTGGCCCCTTCCCGTCAATGGGTGTTCCCAGGGTGTCGACCACACGTCCCACAATACCTTCCCCTACATTTATGGAGGCAATTTTTTTAGTACGCTTAACAGTGTTTCCTTCTTTGATTTCTTCGGAAGGCCCTAATAATACGACTCCAACATTGTCTTCCTCGAGGTTCAAGACCATACCGTCTATTCCATTTTCAAAAGTGACCAGTTCGCCATATTCAGCATGGGTAAGACCATACACTCTGGCAATACCATCTCCTACCTGGAGGACGGTTCCCACTTCGTCGAGGGAAGCCGTGGCTTCAAATCCTGCCAATTGATTTTTTAATATTGCTGAAACTTCAGCGGGCTTAACGTCTGCCATTTTTTCTTTTTTTCAGTATTAAGATGTAATCAATTCTCTTTTTAACGCTCCCAAGCGATCCGCTATGCTGGCGTTGTATTGTAAATCTCCAACCCTAAGGATAAACCCTCCTTTGATGGTGGGGTCCACGGTGTTTTTAAGTTCGATCTTTAAAGGAGTTAAAGTAGCTGCTTTTTTAAGTACCTTTTTTTCCAAATCTGCGCTTAGGGGAACTGCAGTGGTAACAGCTGCGGCAACTTTACCTTGATTTTTATCAAACAGTTCGATGTAATAATGAGCTACTCCCCCAAGAATCCCTTCGCGACCTTTTTGTGATAACAGGTCAAAAAGGTTTTGAACAAATTTTGATGCTTTAGGAAAAACTCCATCGATAATCTTTCTTTTTTGTGAACCGGGTAAAACAGGGCTGTTAAGTGAATCGTACAACTCAGGACTGCTTTCCACAACACTAAGGATGTTTTGCATTTCTTCAACAACAGCTTTTTCCTTTTGGTTTTCAATGGCGAATTCCAAAAGTGCCTTTGCGTATCGAATCGAAGCTCTCCCTGCTTTCATAGTCTAATTATAAAGAAGCGTCACTAATGAGTTGGTTGACCAATTTGGACTGTTTCTCTTTGCTGTCTAGTTCTGAGTCAATAACCTTTTCGGCTATGTCTAAAGAAATTTGTGCCACTTGATTTTTAAGTTCATTTAGTGCGGTGCGTTTTTCGTTTTGAATTGATTCTTGTGCCTGAGCGATGATTTTATCGGCTTCGGCTTTAGCCTCAGCTTTGGCTTGGGCAACAATATCAGCACCATTGATGCGGGCCTCCTTTAAAAGTGCTTCACGCTCGGCTCGAGCTTCTTTTAGAACTTTTTGATTGTCTTCTTGTATGGAAGCAATTTCTTTTTTGGCCTCCTCGGCCGAATTCATGGCGTCTTTGATAGAAGTCTCTCTTTCGTTGACTGCATCCAAAATGGGCTTCCAAGCAAACTTCCTCAAAAGTAGGACTAGCCCAATAAAAATAAACAGCTGCCAAAAAAACAGACCAAATGAGAATTCATTGATTAATTTTTCCATCCTTTAAAGATTTTAACCCAAAATATGGGCTGATAAACAAAGCTGATTAAACTGCAAACAATGCGGCAAAACCGATTCCTTCGACCAAGGCTGCTG
>CAJXEG010000059.1 GCA_913052425.1 uncultured Flavobacteriaceae bacterium
CTCTAGACTTGGCAGAGGATCGAGGAAGTTTTTCTACCCTTTTGAAAAACAACGACATTCCTTATCCGGAGTTTGGGGTGGCAGAAACTGCAGACCAAGCACTTGCTTTGGCCGATGAACTGGACTTTCCTATTTTAGTAAGACCCTCCTATGTATTGGGAGGTCAGGGAATGAAAATTGTCATCAATAAAGAAGAGTTGGAAACCCATGTGGTGGATTTACTCAGAAAGATCCCCAATAACAAGCTTTTACTGGACCATTATTTGGATGGAGCCATTGAGGCTGAAGCCGATGCCATATGCGATGGAGAAAACGTTTACATCATCGGTATCATGGAGCACATAGAACCCTGCGGAATCCATTCCGGAGATTCCAATGCAACCCTACCCGTATTCAACTTGGGAGAATTTGTCATGCAACAAATCAAAGATCACACCCACAAAATTGCACTGGCTTTGAAAACCAAAGGTTTGATCAACATTCAGTATGCCATTAAAAACGACAAGGTTTATGTGATTGAGGCCAACCCTAGAGCTTCAAGAACAGTTCCGTTTATCGCCAAAGCGTATAACGAACCCTATGTAAATTTTGCCACCAAAGTGATGTTGGGACACAATAAGGTTACGGACTTTACTTTTAACCCCAAATTAGAGGGTTATGCCATTAAGCAACCTGTATTTTCGTTTAATAAGTTCCCCAATGTCAACAAACAACTGGGGCCAGAAATGAAAAGTACCGGGGAAAGCATCTTGTTTATTGACAGCCTTAAGGAAGATGAATTTTACGATTTGTATGCGCGCAGAAAAATGTATCTCACCAAATAATAGATTATTCTGTATATTTGATTGATGATTGTTGAAGTATGATAAATAAGAACGTTTTTGTAGTCTCCCTCATTTTTCTAGCAGTTTTATCGAGATTCCTGCCACACCCTCCCAATTTTACTCCTATTGCTGCCATGGCTTTATTGTCCGGTAAAGGTTTTGCCAACCGATGGATAGTGTTTTTGATTCCCATTGTGAGTTTGTTTATCTCGGATTTATTTTTAGGATTGCATGCAACCATACCCTTTGTTTACGCCTCTTTCATATTGATATCGTTTATGGGTAGGTACGTTAAAAAAATTAATATCGGTACTGTATTGCTTTCTTCCACACTTTTCTTTTTGGTCAGCAACTTTGGTGTTTGGCTCTTACATTATCCGATCAGTGTTGAGGGACTTGTACAATGCTATACCTTGGCTTTACCTTTCTTTCTCAATACAGTTTTAGGTGATTTGGTTTATGGGGCCTTGTTGATCTATCCTTTTTATGCTTTGCAAAAAAGAAACAGGTTTGCTGTTTAAAATGGATTTGTAGGAATTTTCTTCCATTCTTTATAGGGTTGAATTGATGTCGCTTTTTTCTCTGTAGTTATCAAAATTGTTCGCCGCATTGATCTGTATTATTGTGTCGTTTTAATTGCTTTTCATCCTCTACCCCTTGATTAATTTTCTTAAGTTTATCCAGTGATACGGTTTTGCATCGCAAATGAAAAGGGAAATTGGTTAAAAACCAATGCTGTACCCGCAACTGTAAGCTGAGTCCGCACTGCGGATGTTTTTTGGAAACTTCATACCACTGATAATATCGGGAAGGTGTTCAAAAAAACGCGAGCCAGGATACCTGCTGTACATAGTGATCTGATACTTCGGGGATAAAGAATCAGCTTGCTGTAAGGATATTATGTCCCTTTAATTTTTTATTATGAAGTTAGCCAATGCCCTATTGGGCACAACACTCTCGTTCTGTGCCTTGACTGCACAGAACCAGACTTTGGACAGCATCGCTGTATCCACAAATTACCTTGATGAAGTAGTGGTTACCGATTCCAGATTTGCCCTCAAGCGATCTCAATCCGGAAAAACTGTTGTCAAGATCAAACAAGAGGAAATTCAACAATTTTCAGGATTGGGATTAGGTGTCCTTTTATCGACTCATTTGGGAATCGATGTGATCGGTAAAAATTTATATTCAGGGCATAACCCCAGTACCATATCCATAAGAGGAGGCCGCAACCGTCAGGTTTTGATTTTGATTGACGGGCTAAGGGTATCCGATCCCTCCAGAATCGATAACGATTTTGATTTCAATGCTTTGAGCATTGAAATGATAGAATCTATTGAGATCGTTAAGGGGGCTGCCAGTAGTTTGTATGGAAGTTCTGCCGCTACTGGGGTGATCAATATCACCACCAAAAAAGCCGGGGATTCTTTTCGTTTGATGGCCAAAAAAACATGGGGTACCGAACAGGTCGCCAATCAATCCTTGGATCGATTCAACGCTGGAAATCACTTGATCCACCTCAGTGGTACACAAAGCGGTATTGGTATCAATTTGGCCTACTCAGAACGCTACAGCGACGGAATGACAGCGGTTGTAGGAAAAGAACCCGACCCTTTTAACAAAGTCAATTTTAATGTGGGACTTTCCGGTCACTTGACCCCTAAGCTTAAGTGGAAATTGGACTGGAATAAAGATGAGATCGAAGCAGATTATGACAATAGTTTCCCAATCGAACAGGCTGAATTCAAGTATTTTACGCTACTGGACCGTTTTTCATTAAATACACAATACGATTATAACGGTGGGAGCCTAAATCTCAATGCGGGTTTTCAGCAGAACAAAAGGGAGTTTCAAAGCTCCTATCCAACAGTTTTTGAGAGTGATAATTTGAATATTGACCTTTTCAACAAATACATTTTCAATAATAATTTTTACACCATTGTAGGCTTTCAATACCAGAAAGCTACGATGATAGCAGATTACAATCCTGAAGTTACCCAATCTGATTTTTATGTAAATTCTGTTTATCTTGATCCCTCCGGCTTGAATCTCAATGTGGGAATGCGCTACAACTATCACAATGCTTATGACGGCCACTGGACTTACAGTTTGAACCCCTCCTACTCTTTTGATCTCAATACCGATCATCAAATGAAGATTTTGACCAGTTACAGTAAAGCCTTTATTGCACCCGGACTTTATCAGTTGTATGATCCTTTCTACGGAAATAGTGATTTATTACCGGAGAATAACGTAAGTTTTGAGTTGGGTTCCGAGATTCGTTCCAATCAAAACACACTTTCAGTTGTCTATTTCAATCGCAAAGAAGATCCGACACTTATTTTTGGCCCCGCAGCAGAAGGCTATCCCTATGGTCGTTATGCCAATTCCGATAAAGAAATTTATTACAGTGGGCTAGAGTTGGCCTATGATTTTCAACTTTTTGATTCAGTCAAAACCCGCCTGAATTATATTTTTACGGAGACCACCGACGGCGATTTGAGGGGTATCCCCAAACATGCTATTAATGGGGTCATGGATCTTCCATTATCGGATCAAACACATTTAAACTTGGTGGGTCAATATACGGGGGAGCGAATTGCGAATGACAGCACAACTCTGCTGGAAGCCTTCTCCCTCCTTACTTTGCAGTTGAATCATCGACTAAAAAAGCCCAATGCCAATTTATTCTTGAGTGTCTATAATCTTTTTGATACCGAATATGTGATCATCCCTCAATACGCATCGCGGGGAAGAAATGTATTGGCAGGGATTTTAATCCAATTGTAGCAAGGATAAACTCTCAAGTGTGGTGATCGAACGATCTCTGATAAATTGAGGATCATCGAGCATATTCTCCAATGGGAACGCAGGTTTTTTGATCTTATATCGGGCAGACTGTTGGGTGAGATGCTTTAGCGCCAAGGCCAAAAGTGGATCTGAACTTTCTCCCAATGTGCCCATATTGATGATGTCTTCTTTGAGTTTTAGTTCCTCTTGGGGCGCCAGACCATCGGCATAATCATAGAAATCCTCGCTATTGGCACTGAAAAATGTCATGCAGTAAATGGCATAGGTATGGTCGGGGTTTTTGGTTCTATTGTTATCGATATAATCGTACAAAGCTGCCGGACCTCCTACATTTTTCCCATAGGTATTGTCTCCCACTTGAATGACATTGATATAGGGAGATAAGCCATTGATTACCAGTTCACTGGAGGAGGCGCTACGTCCCGAGGTAATAATGTAAACTTGATTCAAATTCAATGAGTTGATGGCGGTACCATCACCCAATTTGTCGGTGAAATTTTCTCCCAAATTACTGGCAAATCTTTCAGGATCGGTGTTGAGATAGTCCATTAATTTTTTGTTCCACAAATATTTGGCAAAAACTTGACCGTTAAATTGTCCTGTGATCATCCCCGCTAAGTTGGTGGCCGAACGAACCAATCCACCACCATTGTAGCGTAAATCAAGCACGAGTTCATTGATTTCTTTTGCTTTGAAATCGGAGAAAATTTCATTGAGGTCATCGTCAAAACCTTGAGCAAATTGGTTGTACATCAAATAGCCTACCTTGATTTCCCCCACTTTAATGATCTTACTGATTTGTATGGGATTGCTTTGGAATTTTTCGGTTTTGGTCAGTGAAATATTTTTACCATTGGGACTGAGCAGATTGTTGTTAAGATCGGCCATATTAAGGGTGTAGCTCAAATTATCACCGTATAGTAACTCTCTGTAATTATTCAAGGTGAGGTTTTTACCGTCTACACCTGTAAATATGTCACCTCTTTTGATGTCTTTGGTAACAGCATCGGATGCTTCCAATATGTAGGTAACGACACCCAAAACACTGTCTCCGGAACCATATCTCGATAGGACGAACTTTAAGCCATTGTTAGCATCAATGCCTTTAATGGAGTTTTCTAAATCTTCATAATTGGATCTGATCACACTGTATTTGTCGTCTTTGTGTTTGAGGGATTCAAAAAATGCCTCCGGTTCTGGATAGGGCTCAATAAGCTCTTTGTATCTGGTTGAGCCCATCGGCTTAATTGAATCATTTAGGACAGCAACTTGTTCCTGCCATAAATAATAGTCATTGAGCGTTTCCCAGATGAACTGATGAATCCTGAAATACTTTTCCCCTGTATAGCTGTCGTTACATTCATTATTAACCTCTAGTGTTAGACTGATTTTATTTTCAATGACATCTATTTTGGTGGCAGTTCCTATGATGTCAGAACCATTGAGTAAATTGAGACTGTTAGAATCAACAATTTCGTATTTTCCACGGATGCGCTTGTCTAAGTATTTTAAATAAAATGCGTTGTTTTCAAGAAAATGAATATTTGAAGCTTTGCAATCTGTAGCTGTTTTTTCTGAGTTTTGTGAGGAATTGTCCTTCGTCAAATTCCAAGCCCCCAACAAAAGGCCTGGAGATTTGCTGATGTTGGAAATAGATTGAGCAGTTGTATCTGTGGTATTATCATCATTGGTCAACTCTTTGTCTTTGGAACAAGCAGTCCAGAGCAATAATAAGGCAGCAAACAGTAATGGGCAATGGGAGGCTTTCATCTCAAATTTATATCAATTTTCAAAACTACATATTTCGTGCCAAATTCTCTATTTTTTGAAAACATTAAGAATTTTTTATCAGATTTGAACGGATGAGATATATTCTATGGTTTCATTTTGTATAAAACAGATTGTTTATGAGTATTTTTATATTCTCAAATAACACAATGATAAAAAAACATTTTTTACTGGCGTTGCTGTTGGTTCTGCCGGGAGTACTTTCGGGGCAATCAATTTTTGAAAAGTATCAAAACAATAAGGAGGTAACTGCAATCAGTATCAGCCCCAAAATGTTTCAATTGTTGGGTAGCATGTCTCTGTCTTCCGGTGACCCTGAAGCAGATGCACTGATAGAAATGATCAAAGGGATGTCAAGCTTTAGGGCTTTGATTACTGGGAAACAATTGATCAGCGACGAAATCGACTTGTGGGTAAAGGAGGAGGCCAGTGAGAAGGGGCTCGATTTGATGGTGTCAATGCAAGAGTCGGATACCGATATCAATATATATGTCAAGGAAGGTGAATCGGAGGGCGAGTTGGAAAGCCTTTTGATGTTTTCAAAAGGGGTATCCAATGCCGTTCCGGAAGCCCAACTCCGTGGGAATAATATAGAAGCTGTGGTTTTATTGATTGAGGGGAAAATCGTAATGAGTAAAATCGCCAAATTGATTTCTAAAATGAATTTACCGGGAGGCGATCAATTGAAAATGTCGGGGATTTAGCCCAAATTCTATCAGGCAATTCCGGTGTAGTTGGAAGGAGTTATTTCTTTGAGTTCTTGTTTTATTTTATCCTCTACCTCAAGACTTTCTATAAATTCGTGAATGACTTTTTTGTTGATCACCCCATGGGTTCTTGTTAATTCCTTCAGTGCCTCGTAGGGGTTAGGGAATTTTTCCCTCCGCAAAATGGTTTGGATGGCTTCAGCCACAATCGACCAATTTTCATTCAAGTCGGCATCGATTTTGGTGGGGTTAACGTTTAATTTTTTTACACCCTTAAGCATTGATTTTAAGGCGATCAACATATGTCCAAAGGGAACACCGATGTTTCTCAATACGGTACTGTCAGTTAAATCTCTCTGCAACCTTGAGATGGGCAGTTTGGTAGAGAAGAAATTCAGCAGTGCATTGGCGATTCCCAAATTACCCTCGGCATTTTCGAAATCAATGGGATTGACCTTGTGAGGCATAGCAGAGGAACCGACTTCATTTTCTTGGATAATTTGTTTGAAATAATCCATTGAGATATAAGTCCATATATCCCTATTAAAGTCAATAAAAATGGTGTTGATTCTTCTGAGCGCATCACATAGGGCAGCAATGCTGTCATAGTGTTCGATCTGGGTGGTGGGAAATGAGTAATCAAGTCCCAATTGATCTTCGACAAACTTTTTCCCAAAATTTTTCCAGTTGATTTCGGAGTAGGCTACGTGATGGGCATTAAAGTTACCGGTCGCTCCGGCAAATTTAGCGGCATTCTGGACTTGCATCAAACTGGCCTTTTGTATTTCCAATCGATGCGAAAAAACAGCAATTTCTTTACCCAATAGGGTAGGTGAGGCAGGTTGACCGTGTGTTTTGGACAACATGGGGATTTTGGCGCATGTTTCTGAAAGTTCCGATAAAGCCTCCAGAACTTCTTCCAAATGAGGAAGATATACCTTGTGCAAGGCTTCTTTAATCGACAAAGGAATGGCGGTGTTATTGATGTCTTGGGAGGTTAATCCAAAATGGATAAATTCTTTGTATTTGCCTAAATCCAGTTTATCGAATTCTTTTTTGATAAAATATTCAACGGCTTTGACATCGTGGTTGGTGGTTTTTTCAATTTCCTTGATCTCCTTGGCATCTTCCTCCGAAAAATGTTTGTAAATACTTCTTAAATCTCCGAAAATACTCGGGTTGAGATGTTCCAGTTGGGGGAGTGGAATTTCACATAGTGCAATAAAATACTCAATTTCGACCCTCACCCTGTATTGGATCAAAGCTTCTTCAGAAAAATATTTGGATAAACTTTTGGTCTTTCCCCGATAACGCCCGTCTATCGGTGAAATTGCATTTAATGGACTGAGTTTCATATTGCTGTTAATCTTAGCAAAGATAAGGCTTCTTCT
Organism: uncultured Flavobacteriaceae bacterium; assembly: GCA_913052425.1. The sequence goes on from CAJXEG010000059.1 coordinate 7,522, forward strand.
TTTAAAGTAAGTTCAAAACTCATGAGATTTGCCGCACTACAGACCTAAATCCTGCGCTGCTATTGGGCCGTTTTTTTTTCAATAAAACTGGTATTTCCTCTGATACCCAAGGTTTGTGATTTCTAAAAAAATGAAGTGTTTTTAGGGCAAAAGCCAGTGGTGCTTCTTTTTGAGATTCCAACATATAGCCAAAACAAATTTCGACGATCCAATGAATTTATTGACGGGATAACAGTTTTCTTCTTGTCATATTTTTACAGTAGTGATAGAGCAATTTGGCGAAGGGTCTTGTTTTGCTGTCATTTTTTTGTTGTAAAACACCTTCCAAAAAAAACGTAAAATATGAATCAAGACATTCAGGTTGCTCAACAGCATATTTTTCCAATATCCAGACGGCGAGGATGTTTTCCCTGTTGTCTTTGGGAGCAAAAGCCAGTTCCAGTAAAGAAGTAAAGTATTCGGGATGATGATGAATTAGTCTGGCACCACGGTCACGATCTGCAAAAGATGAATAAGATACCAAAAGGAGCTCTCTCAGTTCCATGTTTTTACATTTGCAAAACACGGTATTCTTCATAACAGCCACTAATGGCCTCCAGAATTTGAAGATCATTAGATTCCTTGATAAAAGCATCAGAATAATTGCAATTTCGGAGGATCTCATCCAGATCAAGGCGATCCAGATTTAACAATTGGGTGATGA
>CAJXEG010000060.1 GCA_913052425.1 uncultured Flavobacteriaceae bacterium
GCCTTAAAACTTACGGCAGATGATATGTTAAATTCCAAGTTGATTGATAAAATCATCAAAGAACCCCTGGGTGGAGCCCACTATGACCGAGAAAAGGTTTTTCAAACGGTCAAAAAACAAATGATTGATGCTTTTAGAATGCTCGACAAAATGGACAGTGATCAACTGATTGAATCAAGAAGAGCGAAGTTTTCAAATATGGGAGCCTTCCAAGGCTAAGTTTGACTCGCTTTTGGGTCTTATTAACAAGTTTAATTTTTTATCAACAACCAATTTGTTTACCCCTGTAGGATAAGTCCTGCATTTATTTTGACAGTATACCAAGTAAACCGTTTACATTAGCCCACATGGAAAAAAGCAAACCTATACAAGCCAAAAAACAATCTTCAGGAACGGTCATCAGCCTACAGCAGGGGAAGTTGCCCCCACAGGCCATAGAACTGGAAGAGGCTGTTTTAGGTGCTATGCTCATCGATAAAAAAGGAGTAGACGAGGTCATCGACCTGCTCGAGCCTGAAGCTTTTTACAAAACGGCTCATCAAAATATTTTCGAATCGATTTTTAATTTGTTTCAAAATTCACAACCCATTGACTTGCTGACGGTTTCTGCCGATTTGAGAAAAAATGGAAAGTTGGAAAGCATTGGAGGGGATTATTATTTGGTTCAACTCACCCAAAAGGTTGCTTCTTCTGCACACATCGAATTTCACGCCCGAATTATTTTACAGAAATACATTCAAAGAAGTCTGATCCGAATTTCTAACGAAATCATCGAATCTTCCTACAAGGAGTCGATCGATGTCTTTGATCTGTTGGATGAGGCGGAATCCAAGTTGTATGATGTGGCCCAAGGGAATGTCAAAAAATCCTCAGACACAGCACAAAACTTGGTGATGTTGGCCAAGAAAAAAATTGAAGAAATTGCGAATAAGGAGGGCTTGAGTGGTGTGGCTACCGGTTTCGAAAAGCTGGATTCACTGACCTCGGGATGGCAACCCAGTGATTTGATCATCATCGCTGCACGTCCGGGTATGGGTAAAACCGCACTTACCCTTTCCATGGCCCGAAACATGGCAGTGACCCAGCAAACTCCTGTTGCTTTTTTTTCCTTGGAAATGTCATCTGTTCAACTGATCACCCGATTGATTTCAGCCGAAACAGGCCTGTCGTCTGAGAAACTGAGAACCGGAAAATTGGCAGATCACGAGTGGAAACAACTCAACGTAAAGGTTGGGGATTTGGAAAAAGCCCCCTTGTTTATCGATGACACCCCTGCATTGTCGATCTTCGATCTTCGTGCAAAAGCCAGGAGACTGGCCTCACAACACGACATCAAGCTCATCATCGTAGATTATCTACAGTTGATGACCGCTGGTACCAGCAGTAAGGCAGGAAATCGCGAACAAGAAATTTCTACCATTTCGAGAAACTTAAAGTCATTGGCCAAAGAATTGGACATTCCGGTCATTGCGCTGTCTCAGCTCTCCAGGGCCGTAGAGACCAGAGGGGGAACCAAACGACCTCAATTGTCTGACCTTAGGGAATCCGGAGCCATTGAACAAGATGCCGATATCGTTTCTTTTATCTACCGTCCAGAGTATTACGGCATTGAGGAGTGGGACGATGAGGAACACACTTCTTCCATCGGTCAAGCCGAGTTTATTGTGGCCAAACACCGAAACGGTGGATTGGACAACATTCGCATGAAATTTATAGGGCAATTGGGTAAGTTCGAAGATTTACAACCCAACGATTCTCCCTACGAATTCCAATCCAAAATGAATGACAATGATTCCTCCAATCCTCCTATTGAGAGGTTACCGGGGCCGGATGATGCTTTCGATCTTCCCTCAAATGATGGGGATGATATGCCTTTCTAAATGCGTATCGCTTTTGCCTTAAGGTTGCATTCTAAGTCAGCGGGATTGTTAAAGTGAATGATATGAATGCCCATCTCTGCAGCGGCTTCAATGTTTCTCAGGTTGTCGTCAATAAAGAGGCTTTCCTCGGCCTTAAAACCAAAACGATCCAAGGTCAATTGGTAAATCTCAGGGAAGGGTTTACGTGTTTTTTCAGTACCCGAAACCACAATGCCTTCAAAGCGGTGAAGAAACTCAAATCGCTCCAAGGCAACAGGAAAGGTCTCCGCACTCCAGTTGGTCAAAGCCGCGACCCTATAATCGGGTTTTTTGAGCAGTTTATTGAGGATTACAACCGTTTCTGAAATAGAATCTCCCAGCATCTCCTCCCAACGTCCATAGTACATTCTGATCCATTGCTCGTATTGGGGAAACATTTTTACCCGATCCTCGGTGGCTTGTTGTAGAGGATAGCCTGCATCTTGATTTTCATTCCAATCCATAGTACAGATCTCATCAAAAAACCATTGCATTTTTTTACGATCTCCTCCAAAGACTTCCAAATAGACGTATTCCGGATTCCAATCGATGAGTACGCCGCCCAAATCAAAAATGATGTTTTTAATCTCACTCATAATGTTTTAATTTATTTTTTTTGTCCCATCAACATCAAATAGCTTCTCAGAAAAGCATCAATATCTCCGTTCATTACACTGTCAACATCATTGGTTTCGGTTTGAGTTCTCACATCCTTCACCAGTTTGTAGGGGTGCATCACATAGTTTCTGATTTGAGATCCCCATTCGATTTTCTTTTTAGAGCCTTCGATCTGGTCTCGGGCCGATAATTTTTTCTGTAATTCAATTTCATAAAGCTGTGATTTTAATAATTGCATGGCTTTATTTTTGTTCTCCAATTGTGATCGGGTCTCCGAATTTTCAATGATGATCCCTGTAGGATGATGCCTCAACCGAACTGCGGTTTCTACCTTGTTGACATTTTGCCCTCCGGCACCACTGGCACGCATGGTTTCCCAAGTAATTTCAGATGGATTTACGACAATCTCTATAGTATGATCAACTAAAGGATAAACATATACCGAAGCAAAAGAAGTATGTCTTTTTGCATTACTGTCAAAAGGGGAAATACGAACCAGTCGGTGCACTCCGTTTTCTCCTTTAAGCCATCCAAAAGCAAATTCCCCACTGAATTCCAGGGTTACGGTTTTTATTCCCGTCACATCTCCACCCTGGTGGTTGAGTTCTCTGGCTTTGATCTTATTTTTTTCGGCCCACATTAAGTACATCCGCATAAGCATCTCGGCCCAATCACAACTTTCTGTTCCTCCCGCTCCTGCAGTGATCTGAAGTACTGCACTGAGGTCATCTCCTTCGTCGGACAACATGTTTCGAAATTCAATGTCTTCGAGTAGACGCAGGGTTTGACGGTAATGGTCTTCTACTTCGGCATCCGTGATTTCTCCTGCATTTTGAAACTCCAACAAAACCGTAAGGTCTTCTTGCTTTTGTCTGACAACTTCATAGTCTTCCACCCATTTTTTTAGGTTTCTAATCTCGCGCATCAGCATTTCCGCCTGCTGGGCGTCATCCCAAAAATTTGGAGCCAGTGTTTTTTCCTCTAGATTGGTGATTTCTATTTTTTTGGCATCAATGTCAAAGATACCCCCTTAACGCACCCAGGCGATCATTAAGTTCTTTTTCTTTTTCTGAAGAAATCATTTTATAATTTTTGTAAATTAACAACTAACAAAATTAATTTTAAATTCCAAACCCAAAACATATTTTAGAATTAAGTCAAAGTAAAAATCAACCTACTTAAATATGAAATTCAAAAACTTTCCCTTCAGATTTTTTTTTCCATTCATTTACTCAATTACATTTGCCCTAGGATGTAATTCTAACTATAAAAGCATGCCCAATTCCAACATAAGCCGACCGGAGGCTGATGTAGTTCCTTATCAACACAAGATTCACGACCACATTCGCATTGATCCTTATTATTGGCTCAACCAAAGGGACAATCCCGAGGTTTTGGATTATCTGGATCGGGAAAACGATTACTATCAAAAAATGACCGCTCATACCCAAGCGTTTCAAGAGGAGCTTTATAAAGAAATGCGGGCAAGGATCAAAGAGGACGACAGCTCTGTTCCTTACTTTTACAATGGTTACTGGTACATTACCCGCTATGAGGAGGGAAAAGACTATCCGGTTTACGTCCGAAAAAAAGAAGTGCTGACCGCCACTGAGGAGATATTGTTCGACTGTAATAAGATGGCTAAAGGTTTGGATTATTTTCGACTGGTGGGAATTTCGGTAAGTCCGGACAACACCAAAGTCGCTTTTGGCGTTGATACTGTCTCACGAAGGCAGTATACCATCAAGGTCAAAGACCTGGAAAGTGGTGAAATATTAAAAACCAAAATAGAAAACACCACCGGAGGCAGTGTGTGGGCAGCCGATAATGCGTCGCTTTTTTACAACAAAAAAGATGAACAAACCCTCCGTTCTGAGGCGGTTTACAAACACCACATCAATGTCCCAGAACAAGAAGATCAATTGGTTTATAATGAAGCTGACGAAACCTATGCTGTCTATGTCAGTGCTTCCAAATCCAGAAAATACATTTTTATTTCCTCTCACAGTACCACCACCAGTGAGCATCGTTTTATCAAATCCGATCAACCGGAGGCGACTTTTAAGGTCGTTCACCCTCGAACAAGTGGTTTGGAGTATAATGTTGCCCATTTTGGAGATCATTTTTACATTCACACCAACCTCAACGAAGCTACCAATTTTCAGATCATGCGAACTGCTGTTAACCAGACCAATTCTGAATTCTGGGAGCCATTGTTGCCCCACCGCGAGGATGTTTTGATTGAGGATATCGAATTGTTTGACCAGTATTGGGTGGTGAACGAAAGAGAGAACGGTCTTTCGAGACTGCGGATTATGCGATGGGACGATACAGCAGACTATTATCTTCCCATAGAGGAAGAAACCTATTCGCTTAACGTTTCTTTCAATCCTGAGTTTGGGTCAAACCAGTTGCGGTATGTTTTCAATTCATTGACTACCCCCAGTTCCGTGATCGAATTTGACATGGCTTCCCAACAAAAGACCATTTTAAAAACCCAAGAGGTTTTGGGGGGAGATTTTGACCCCAGCCATTACGTTTCAAAAAGATTGTGGGCCGATGCCAGAGATGGTTCCAAAATCCCCATTTCACTGGTTCATCACAAGGATACCCAACTGTCCGAGACCACTCCCATTTTGCAATACGCCTACGGTTCCTATGGTCATACCATTGATCCCTCTTTTTCTTCCAATCGATTGAGCTTATTGGATCGGGGTTTTGCCTTTGCCATCGCCCACATCAGGGGAGGGGAGTATTTGGGAAGAGATTGGTACGAGAACGGGAAACTGTTGAAGAAAAAGAATACTTTTTACGATTTTATTGATTGTTCAAAATTCTTAATCGAGCAAAAATATACTTCCCCAGAACACCTCTACGCCAATGGAGGTTCTGCTGGAGGACTATTGATGGGCGTTGTCATCAATCTGGCTCCTGATTTGTACAATGGGGTGATCGCCGATGTTCCTTTTGTCGATGTGGTCACCACCATGTTGGACGATACCATTCCACTGACCACCTCGGAATATGACGAATGGGGCAATCCCAATAAAAAAGAGTATTACGACTATATGCTTTCTTATTCTCCCTATGATCAGGTAAAAACACAAGATTATCCCCATTTGTTGGTGACCTCGGGCTTGCACGATTCCCAAGTTCAGTATTTTGAGCCTACCAAATGGGTCGCTCGACTGAGGGCCAACAAGACAGATCAAAATTTATTGTTTTTGGATACCAATATGAAAGCCGGACACAGTGGGGCTTCCGGGCGTTTTGACAGCCTGAAGGAATTGGCCAAAAAATTTGCTTTTATAATTGATTTGGAAGAAAAATAGTCTTTAAAAAAAAGTGTTATTTTTGCAACGGAAAAGATGGAAAAAAATAAATCCAACAGCGGAATGAAGGTTAGTGAAAATGTACTGTCCTTAATCGGCAGTACACCCTTGATCCGACTAAAAAAAGTAGTTAAAGGTTTTTCAGGAAACTTTTTCGCCAAGTTTGAGGCCTTCAATCCCGGCCATTCCAACAAAGATAGAATAGCACTACACATAATCGAAGAAGCCGAGAAAAAAGGCATTCTTAAATCCGGTGACACCATCATTGAAACAACTTCTGGAAACACTGGTTTTAGTTTGGCGATGGTTTCCTTGATCAAGGGTTATGATTGTATTCTGGCGGTAAGCTCAAAGTCTTCCAAAGACAAGATTGAAATGTTGCATGCTATGGGGGCCAAAGTCTACGTTTGTCCTGCAAATGTATCGGCAGAGGATTCAAGATCCTATTACCAAGTAGCCAAAACCTTACACAACGAAATCAAAGATTCTGTTTATATCAATCAGTATTTTAACAACCTCAACATTGAAGCCCATTACAAAACCACAGGCCCGGAGATTTGGGAACAAACCGACGGTAAAATTACCCATTTGGTGGCCTGCTCCGGTACAGGCGGAACCATTTCCGGTTCTGCCAAATACCTTAAAAAGCAAAACCCCGATATTGAAATTATTGGTGTTGACGCTTACGGTTCCGTTCTCAAAAAATACCATGAGACTAAAGAATTGGATACTGACGAAATTTATCCCTACCGCATCGAAGGACTGGGGAAAAATCTGATTCCTACCGCAACGGACTTTGAGTCCATAGATACTTTTATTAAGGTCACAGACGAGGACAGCGCCCATATGGCCCGCGAGGTCACCCGTAAGGAAGGGCTTTTTGTGGGTTATACCTCCGGTGCAGCCATGCAAGCCGTCAAGCAACTCAACCTAAAAGAAAAATTCAACGATGACAGCTGTGTTGTCATCATCTTCCCCGATCACGGTTCTCGCTATATGAGTAAGATATACAGTGACGATTGGATGAATGAACAAGGATTCTTTGATTCTGCCAACCAAGAAGCCCCCAATAAAATCGAATACATATAAACACACGCACACCTGAAGGATTTAATGATGAAGGATTTATTTGATAGATTTTACGAAAATAAGGGGCCAGTTGGAAAATGGGCTGAACACGCCGAAGGCTATTTTGTTTTTCCAAAATTGGAAGGACCCATCAGCAACCGCATGTACTTTATGGGGAAAGAGGTCATCACCTGGAGTGTCAATGACTATCTGGGCTTGGCCAATCATTCCGAAGTTAGAAAAGTAGATGCTGAAGCTGCGGCAGAATATGGTTCTGCCTATCCCATGGGTGCGAGAATGATGTCTGGTCATACCGATCTCCACGAACAGTTGGAGCATGAGTTGGCCGAGTTTGTTGAAAAGGAATCTGCCTATCTACTCAATTTTGGTTATCAAGGCATCCTTTCCACGGTTGATACATTGGTAGGTAAAGACGATGTCATTGTCTATGATGTCGATGCTCATGCCTGTATCGTCGATGGTGTCCGACTTCATCTGGGCAAACGTTTTACTTACAAGCACAATGATGTTAAAAGCCTTGAAAAAAATCTTCAGCGCGCCCAAAGGGTAGCCGAACAAACCGGAGGAGGCATTTTGGTGATCTCTGAGGGGGTTTTCGGTATGCGAGGGGAGCAAGGAAAACTCAAAGAAATTGTAGCCCTCAAAAGCAAATACAAATTCCGTTTTTTGGTTGATGATGCCCACGGTTTTGGAACATTGGGTAAAAATGGAGCTGGAGCTGGAGTAGCACAGGGTGTTCAAGACGATATTGATGTTTATTTTGCCACTTTTGCCAAATCAATGGCTTCCACTGGCGCTTTTATTGCCGCCGATAAAGAAATCATAGACTATCTAAGGTACAATATGCGTTCCCAGATGTTTGCCAAATCACTGCAAATGCAGCTGGTCAAAGGGGCACTCAAAAGATTGGACATGCTTAGAAAACAACCTGAGTTTAAAGCCAAACTTTGGGAAAATGTCAACGCCCTCCAAAATGGACTTAAAGCCAATGGTTTTGACATCGGCAAGACCCAAAGTTGTGTAACCCCGGTTTACCTCAAGGGAAGCATACCCGAAGCCATGGCACTGGTCAAAGATCTGAGAGAAAACCACGGTATATTTTGTTCCATAGTGGTTTATCCGGTGATTCCCAAAGGAATGATATTGTTGCGTTTGATTCCCACAGCTTCCCACACCATGGACGACGTCAACGAAACCCTGGAAGCTTTTGCCAATATCCGTGAAAAATTGGAGAATGGTACTTACCGA
>CAJXEG010000061.1 GCA_913052425.1 uncultured Flavobacteriaceae bacterium
TGTTTTTTTTCTGCTCTAATACCTCATCATTGAGCGATACACCTGGAGTAACCAACTCCGTAACCCCTCTTTTGACAATTTTTTTGGTCATTTTTGGATCTTCCAACTGGTCGCATATCGCCACCCTGCACCCAGCCCTAACCAGCTTGGGCAAATAAGTATTTAAAGAATGGTGGGGGAATCCGGCCAGCTCGGTTTCGCTGGTGCTTCCCGCTCCTCTTTTGGTCAAAATGATCCCCAATATCTTGGCAGCCCTTACGGCATCGGCTCCAAAGGTCTCGTAAAAATCCCCCACCCTAAACAACAACAAAGCATCAGGGTATTTTACCTTGATCTGGTTGTATTGTTTCATTAAAGGGGTTTCCTTACTCGATTGGGCCACTGTATTTTAGGGTTTTTACGAATGTAATTATTAAAAAATTCCTGCAGTAATCGGGTTTTAAAAATTTGTTAACAAGAGTGCTAACGCTGATTATTTACTAATTTTATAACCATGCGAAAACTAAAAAACAGCGAACTGAACCGTAAAACAGTAGCGGCTTTTAAGGAGGCTCCTAAGACCCCTTTGATCTTAATCCTTGACGATGTTCGCAGCTTGAACAATATTGGTGCTGTTTTCAGAACAGCAGATGCTTTTTTGATACAAAAAATCTACCTCTGTGGCATCACCGCTACCCCACCCCATAAAGATATTCACAAAACCGCCCTCGGTGCGACGGAATCGGTTGACTGGGAATATCACAAGGAAGCTGCTGAAGTGATCAAGCAACTCAAAGACAAAAAGAAAATAGTCTATGCCATTGAACAAGCCGAGAGTGCCCTATCGCTTGAAAATTTTAAAATCGCCCCAAATGAAAAATACGCTTTTGTTTTGGGCAATGAGGTCAAAGGCGTATCCCAAGCGATTGTCAACCAATGTGATGGGGTCATTGAAATACCACAAGAAGGCACCAAACACTCTCTAAATATCGCTGCGGCAACAGCTGTGGTATTGTGGGATTTTTATCAAAAGTTCAAATCGCCTTGATGCGTTGAAGTACAATCTGGTAGGCCCTTTCGTCACCGACAAAATCCAAACCCGACAAATCAATACTGTGATGGGGAGATAAAAAATCTTCCTTTTGGAAATTTTGATAACTCCTTTCAATTTTTTCCAAGTATTCTTGGCTGATCTTTTGTTCATAAACCCTTCCCCTACTTTTGATCTGTTGCAATAACTTTTCGATGGGTTGGTGGAGAAAAATGACCTTTTGCGTAAAAACCAATTCCGCAGATAAGCGCTCATAATTCTTTTTAAAATCTTGAAAACGGGAGGAAGAAAGGTTGATTTTGGCAAAGACTAAAGATTTGAACAGAGCGTGATCGGCCACCGCAGTTTTTTTGGCTATTGTGGATTTTAAAAAATGATTGAACTGTCGGAACCGATCCTCCAAAAAATAGTTTTCCAAGGAAAGCGCAAAACGCTCGGGTTGATCGTAAAATTTTTCTAAATATGGATTTTGGCTAAAGTTTTCGAACAAGCCAGGAACTTGATAATCACGAGCAATTTTTTGAGATAGTGAGGTTTTTCCGACGCCGATATTCCCCTCAAAAACAAGCATTTGTTCTTCACTCAACAGATCCGGAGACCATTCCTTTAGGGGTATTTTTCTCAGCGGCGACCTGTCTTCACAAAGCCTTGACAAATTCACCAAACTTTTACCCAAACGGGGATGCACAAAATCAGGAGCAATTTCACACATGGGAGACAAAATAAATTTTCGCAATTCCAAACGGGGGTGAGGCAATACCAGGTCTTCATTATCCAAGACTTGATCTTCAAAAAACAGTAAATCTAAATCTATGTTTCGAGAGCTATAGCCGGCTTTTACAGACCTTACCCTTCCCATTTGCCGTTCGATCTTCAACAGCTTTTGCAACAGCTCATGAGGCGTAAAATCCGTTTGAATTCCGATGCAAGCATTGAGAAAATCGGGGCCTTCAAAACCCCAGGCCGGGGTCTCATAAAGGGAAGACAAATCGGTTAAAATTCCAATCTTTTTTTGAATTTTAACTACTGCCTCCCGAATGTCTTTCAAACGTCTACCTTCGTTGGACCCCAGTGAAATGTATGCTTTTTTCATTTTAATCCTCCGGTTAAATTTCGTAAAACAATTCCACAAACCCTATCTTTGAAACAAAATAAGATGACATGAAATTCTTCAAAAGTTTTTTAGCCTCCTTTTTGGGAACCTTTGTCGCCATGGGATTGGTAGCCCTATTCTTTTTTATCGGTATAGCAGCCATCGCCACTTCTGTCAGCTTTGAAAAAACAGAGGGCACTTGGATAGGAGAAAACAGTGTCCTAAATCTAGATCTCAATACTTCTATAGATGATCGGGGGCCTGCCTTCAACCCACTGGAGAGCTTTTCAGATATGGGCCCCGGACTGACCGGAATGGACAAGATTCTGGGCAGTATCCACAAAGCCAAGTATAATGACAAGATCAAAGGAATCAAAATTCACTCAGGCAACATCAGTTCCGGCTGGGCACAAGCCCACGAAATCAGAAAAGCCCTTAAGGAATTCAAGAACACGGGCAAGTTCATCTTCGCCTACTCCGATTATATGTCACAGATCGGATACTATGTGAGTTCGGTGGCCGACAGCATATTTATGAATCCTATGGGCATGATAGAACTCAAAGGACTCGCTTCAGAGGTGCTTTATTATGAAGATTTCCAAAACCAATACGGTGTCAAAATGGAAGTAGTACGTCATGGAAAATACAAAAGTGCAGTAGAGCCCTATTTGCAAGATCATATGAGCGAGGAAAATCGCATACAAATCCAAGGCCTGCTGGATGCAGCTTGGGGAACCATTAGAGATCAAGTGGCCGAAAGCCGAGGAATGGCACCCGCCTCTTTGGATGCATTGGTAGACGAGTTATTGGTTACTGATGCCGAGGAAGCCCATGCTCAGGGTATTATCGATGGATTGGTCTATGAAGACGAATTTGAAAACAAAATCAAAGCCGCAATAGAAGTAGATACAGCGGAAGAATTAAAAGTCGTCAATTTCAACAAAATGAATGTTCGTATTAAAGAATACGACAAAAAAATCTCCGACCGCATTGCCATCATCTATGCCCAAGGCCCAATATTCTACACCAAGGGAAGTGAAAAGATCATTGGCAAGGAAGCCATCAACAAAGCCTTTCAAGAAGTCTTGGACAACAAAAACATCAAAGGGGTGGTTTTACGTATCGACTCTCCAGGGGGGGATGCCTTAACCTCCGAAATCATACTAAATGCCTCCAGGGCTTTAAAAGACCAAAAACCCTTTGTGGTTTCTATGGGCAATGTCGCAGCATCGGGAGGCTATTATATCTCCTGTTTGGCCGATAGAATTTTTGCCGACCCCATGACCATTACCGGTTCCATTGGCGTATTGGCTGCCTTTCCTAACATCAGAGGTATGACTGACAAAATTGGGATTAATGCAGAACAGGTGACCACCCACGATAATGCAATGGGTTACAGTGTTTTTGAACCTCTAGGGGGAGGATTTGAAAAAAGCGTTAAGACCGCCATAGAAAAAATATACCACACCTTTAAGTCCCGTGTGGCCGAAGGAAGATCACTCAGCATGGAAACGGTTGAGGACATTGCACAAGGCAGGGTTTGGTCGGGAAAAGATGCTCTTCGTATTGGATTGGTGGATGCTCTGGGTGGACTTCAAGAAGCCATTGCCGCTGCCGCTGACTTGGCAGGTGTAGAGTCCTACAATCTGGTGGATTACCCCAAATATGATGACGATTTAGAAAGCATATTATTCAATGCTTTTAGCGAAGCCAAAACAAAATTATTTCAACACCCCCTGGAAAAGTACACCTCAGAATTTATCGAACTTAGCCGAATGGAAGGAATTCAAACCCGTATTCCTTATTCGATAAAAATGGAGTAGATGAAACCACAACAGCGGCAACTTGCAGCCAAGATCTATCTGTATCTGGCTGCCTTATTCATTACCTCACTGGTAGTGTCTAATCTTATTTTTCAAAAGTTTTTTTATTGGTATCCCTTTGAGGGAGAAATTTTCGGTAGTCGTTTGTTCGAATTATCCGTAGGCATCTTGCCCTACCCCCTCACCTTTTTGATTACCGATTTGATCTCCGAAATTTATGGGAAAAATGCCGCCAACCGCGTGGTAACTGCCGGTATATTTGCCTCTTTCTTTTCCATGGGAATATTGCTCATGGCCGACTATGTTCCCGCCATGGAAAGCTCTCCGGTTGACGATGCAACCTTTACTAAAGTATTTTCCCTTTCCCCACTGGCGGTTTTGGCCTCTATGATCGCCTACCTATTAGCACAATTTGTCGACATTAGAATTTATCATTTTTGGAAAAAATTGACCCACGGTAAAATGCTGTGGTTGCGAAATAACTTTTCGACTTTTGCCTCACAGTTTTTGGACACTTTTTCCGTTGTACTGTTACTTTCCCTCTTTGGGATTTTACCTTGGGATTTGTTCGTTGGGCTGGTATTGTCCGGATTTATTTTTAAAATCATTGTAGCCGCCTTGGATACCCCACTGCTCTATTTATTCGTTTGGATATTCAGAAAAAAGTTCGATTTAAAATGGGGTGAAGAAATTAAATTATAAAATGGAAAAAACACCCCTTACCCGAATCAACAAATACCTCAGTGAAATTGGCTATTGCTCTCGTAGGGAAGCAGATAAACTAATCGATGCCGGGAGGATTTTAGTCAATGGTAAAAAGGCAGAAATGGGTGTTAAGGTAGGCCCTGACGACAAGATTTCCGTCAATGGAGAAATGCTCAATCAACCCAAAAACAAAAACATTTATCTGGCTTTTAACAAGCCCAAAGGGATTGTTTGCACCACCGATACCCATGTGGAAAAAGACAACATCATTGACTACATCAATTACCCCAAAAGGATTTTCCCCATCGGCAGACTGGACAAACCCAGTGAGGGTTTAATTTTTCTGACCAACGATGGTGACATTGTCAACAAAATACTCCGCGCCCGAAACCACCACGAAAAAGAATATGTCGTAACGGTCAACAAACCCATCACCAAAGATTTTATTCATAAAATGAGCAAAGGTGTTCCCATTTTGGATACCGTTACCAAAAAGTGCTTCGTCAAACAAACCCACAAAAACCAATTCAAGATCATCCTGACCCAAGGTTTGAACCGACAAATTCGGAGGATGTGTGAACATTTGGACTATAGAGTAGTAGCACTCAAAAGGGTGCGAATCATGAATGTAAAACTGGATTTGAAAGTAGGAAAATGGCGACACTTCAAACCGGAGGAACTGAAAACGCTCAATCAACTCCTGAGTCAATCTTCAAAAACCGTAGATTGACTTCTTAAAAAATCAAGGAGCCAAAGTTGTGGGAAACAAAGGCGATCATGGTTTCAATGAAAAAGAATACGAACACATTTTAAACTTTATCAGGGAAAATTAGTTAATGGTGATTTCAACCACCGTTCCCTCATTAGAACGAATATTAAAGACCGTTTGGTCTTCAAAAATCAAATACTGCCCCTTGATGCCCTTGAGCACCCCGCTATGGCTTTTTTCTTTTTCGAGGTTTAGGCTTTTGACTTTCTTCGGGTATTGCAAAACCGGAAATTGTAATTCGGTCAGCTGACGGTCTCTGGTGAGGTAGGGTTTTGAATCTTTGGGTAAGTTTTCTATGGCTTGGTTAATGGCCTCCTCCCAGGAAACCTCCTCGTGATCGTTTTGCAACATCTTGCGCCAGTTGGTCTTGTCGGAGAAATATTCTTTTAGACTCACCTCGGCCACCCCGGCCAAGTAACGGTTGGGCAATTCCAGTATTCCCACTGCCTGATGCGCCCCTTGATCGATCCAACGGGTAGGGATCTGACTTTTACGGGTAACTCCTACTTTGAGATGGCTGCTCAGTGCCAAATACACCCAATGGGGTTGTAATTGAACTTTTTTTTCGTATTCCAGATCCCGGTCTTCTTCTCCCAAATGGGCTTTGCTCAACTCGGGTCGCATGACCCAGTCCCCGGCGGAGGGAATCTCAAAAAAACATCTTTGGCAAAAACCCTGTCTGAAAATGGGTTTGGAGTCATGACAGCTTAAACACTGCGCCCCGGCAAAATCGATTTTGACAGTTTGATCCAAAAATTGGTTCATCTCCAAAAAATCATTTTCCAAGTTGAGAAAATAGCGAATGGGCGTTCCCATTTCCGAAATCATTTTCTTTAAAACTCCTTTGAACATCTTTAAGCGAAAGTTTATATTTTTGCGTTAAAGATACATCATTCTTATGCCAATACCCCTTTTCAACTCCGTGGCTTCATGGTTTCTCAAAAAACGAATTCATCAAATGGAATTGTTTATGAAGTATCCCAATGAGGTGCAACAGGAATTATTACACGGTCTGCTCAATAGCGCCACAAAAACCGAAGTGGGAAAAGCAAATGATTTTGATTCCATCAAAAACTACAGTGATTTTAAAAATCGCCTGCCCATTGTTGGCTATGAAGACATAGTCGATCAAATTGAACGCTGTAGAAAGGGAGAGCAAAATATCTTTTGGTCAACACCCATCAAGTGGTTTGCCAAATCCAGTGGAACCACCAATGCTAAAAGCAAATTCATCCCCATCAGTAACGAGTCATTGGAAGATTGTCATTACAAGGCAGGAAAAGACATGCTTTCGATTTATTACAACAACAATGAAGATGCTCAAATTTTGGCCGGAAAATGTTTGCGTCTGGGGGGGAGCAGTGAATTGTATCAAAACACAAGTACTTATTTTGGAGATTTGTCGGCCATCATCATTGACAACCTCCCTTTTTGGGCAGAATTGGGCAGCACTCCCAGTCAAAAGGTATCGCTCATGTCAGAATGGGAATCCAAGATGGAGGCCATCATCAAAGAAACACTGGAGGAAAAGGTGACCAGTTTGGCGGGAATCCCCTCATGGATGTTGGTATTACTGCAAAATGTATTGAAAAAAACACAAAAGGCCACCATTACAGAAGTTTGGCCCATGATAGAGGTCTATTTCCATGGAGGGGTTAGTTTTCATCCCTATCGAGAACAGTTTAAAAATTTATTTCAAGGTACTTATCTCAACTTTTTTGAAATTTACAATGCCTCTGAGGGGTTTTTTGGAATGCAAGACCAAAATGCTTCCCAAGAACTTTTACTGATGCTGGACTACGGTATTTTTTATGAGTTTATCCCAATGGATCAAATGGATCGGGATGAAACCGAAGTCATACTCCCGCTCAGTGAGGTTGAATTGGGTAAAAACTACGCCATGGTCATCTCTACCAATGCTGGCCTATGGCGGTATAAAATCGGGGATACTGTAAAGTTTACTTGTTTGAGCCCCTACCGCATTCAAATCACAGGCAGGACAAAAAATCACATCAATGTATTTGGGGAAGAGTTGATGATCGACAATGCTGAAGTTGCACTGAGCAAGGCCGCAAAAGCGTTGAATCTCGATATAGTGGACTATACTGCCGGCCCTATTTTTATGGAAAAAAATAAAAAAGGCGGGCATCAATGGTTGATCGAGTTTAAAAATTCCCCCAAAGACGGCAGTCAATTTATCAAACTTCTGGATCAATTTTTAAAGGAAGAAAATTCTGACTACGAGGCCAAAAGATACAATGACATAACACTGGCAGTACCCAAACTGGAGATTGCCAAGAAAAATCTGTTTTACAGTTGGATGGCCAAAAAAAAGAAATTGGGCGGGCAACACAAGGTTCCCAGACTCTCCAATCAAAGAGATGTATTAGAGGAACTACTGGAGATAAACAGGGCGTAATTTAGGAGACAACTTTTAGTGCAGGCAACTCTATCTTGGCCAGTCTTTGTTCCGCATAACTTTTGGTCACTTTCAAGGTCTTGACCTCCGATTCGGGCAATTCGAACATGGCATAGTTGAGAACCGCTTCACAAAGAGAGCGAAGGCCTCTGGCGCCCAGCTTATACTCAAATGCTTTTTCCACGATAAAGTCCAATGCCCCTTGGGTAAATGACAAGTCAATTCCATCCATTTCAAACAACTGAACATATTGCTTTACCAAGGCATTTTTGGGAGTGGTCAATATGGTACTCAAAGTTT
>CAJXEG010000062.1 GCA_913052425.1 uncultured Flavobacteriaceae bacterium
TTTGGGCGGTTTGGGACAGTTGCTTGATCTGTTCCCGATCCAAAACGGCAGCGATCAACAAGATCACATCGGCACCGTGGGCCTTGGCCTCGAACAGTTGGTAGGGGTCAATGATGAATTCTTTTCTCAAAAGCGGAAGTTGGCACACTGCCCGGGCAGCAGTCAAATCTTCCAGACTGCCCCCGAAATATTTTTGATCGGTCAGTACCGACATCCCACAGACCCCCGCTTTTTCATAGCCTTGGGCAACCTGATGGACGGACAAACTGCTGTTGATGTTGTTCCGTGAAGGAGAACGCCGCTTGTGTTCGGCGATGATGCCCGAGGGGCTGTCCTGCAAACGTTGGGACAAGGAAAAACCATCCCGTTCGAACAAGGGTGACTGTTCCCAATAGGCCCGAGGAAATGCTTTTTTTCGCAGCTCGACCTCTTTGATTTTATCGATGATGATGCGGTCTAAGATGGTCATGCGACACTGAGTTTTTGAAGGGTTTTAAAGGCTTTGGCTGCCTGTCCCGACAAGAGGGCGTCTTTTGCTTTTTCAAATCCCTCCAGCGGGGTGCAGTCGGTGGCAGTGGCAATGGCCATGGCGGCATTGGCGCACACCACATCGTTTTGGGCCGGGCTGCCCTTTCCGTCTAATACAGCCGTAAAAATGGCCGCAGAAGAGGGAACCGTATCCCCACCGCTGATTTGTCTTTTGTCTAATGGTGCCAAACCAAAATCTTGAGGAGCAATAAGGCTTTCTCCACTGTTTCTGATAGCCTTGACAGGGCCGGTCAGTGAAATTTCATCATAGCCATCCAAGGAGTATAAGATGGTAAAATTTTGATCTGTTTTTTGGAAGAGGTAGCCGTAAAGCCTTGCCAATTGTAGATTGAAAACCCCGGTGAGTTGGTGTTGGGGAAAGGCGGGGTTGACCAGTGGCCCGAGCATGTTAAAAAAAGTCTTTACTCCCAGTTCCCTGCGGATGGGTGCCACATTTTTCATGGCCGGATGAAAGAGTGGTGCATGAAGGACACATATCCCTGCTTGATCGATACACCGCCGAAGAAAATCTTCATCGTTGGAAAATCTGATGCCGAGGTGCTCTAGAACATTACTGGATCCACAACCGGAGGATACCCCATAGTTCCCGTGTTTGGCCACTTTTACATCCGTTCCTGCGGTGACAAAAGAGGCCAGGGTTGAAATGTTGAAGGTGTCCTTGCCGTCTCCGCCCGTTCCGCACAAATCGATGGGGGTGAATTCACTCAAGTCGATGGCCAAACACAGCTTTTGCAGTGCTTTTCTAAAGCCTTCGAGTTCCTCGAGGGTGATGCTGCGCATCATGAATACGGTCAAAAAAGAGGCGATCTGACTGGGGTTGAACTGCCCCTGGGCAATGCCCGTCAGTATGCTTTCCGATTCCTTACGGTCCAGGGTTTCGTGTCGGGTCAGGCGGTTGATTATGGCTTTCATGGTTTAGGTGTTGATCCAGTTTTCTAATATTTTTTTCCCATGGGGGGTCAAGATGGATTCGGGGTGGAATTGTACGGCTCTCAGGGGCAGACTTTTGTGTCTGAGTGACATCAGTTGCTGGTTGTCATCAAAAGAGGTGGCGACCAAATCCTGAGGCAATGGGGTTTGAACCACCCAGGAATGGTAGCGTCCCACCTCAAAACTTTGAGGTAAGTCTTTGAACAAGAGGTCGTCTTCGGCTACCCTTAGCGGTGTGGCTACGCCGTGGAAAACGGTATCCAAATTGACCAGACTGGCGCCAAAAACTTCTCCTATGGCCTGTTGCCCCAAACACACCCCCAGAATTTTTTTGGTGGAGGCGTATTTTTCGATAGTGGCTTTGAGCAATCCCGCCTCGTCCGGAATACCGGGGCCGGGGGAGAGCAAGAGGTATTCATAAGCCTCGGGCTCGGAAAGCTCAAATTGATCGTTCCGCCTCACGGTGACCTCGGCGCCCAATTCCTCCAGATAATGAACCAAATTGTAGGTGAAGGAGTCGTAATTATCTATGACAAATATTTTTTTCATGCTTATATTTTTTCAGCCAGTGTTAGGGCTTTGTCCAAGGCCCCGAGTTTGTTGTAGACTTCTTGTAATTCGTTTTCCGGTACAGATTTTGACACGATGCCCGCCCCGGCTTGGTAGTGGAGTTGTTGGTTTTTGCTCATAAAGGAACGGATGATGATGCAGTGGTTAAAGTTGCCTTGAAAATCCATATATCCCAATGCCCCTCCATAGGCGTTTCGGGCAGTGTTCTCGTATCGGTCAATGAGTTGTAGGGCCATGTGCTTAGGTGCTCCACTGAGGGTTCCCGCCGGAAAGGTGTCGGCCACCACTTGAAAGGTTTTAGCCTTGGGTTTGAGGAAGGCCGTTACTTTGGAAACCAAGTGAATGACGTGGGAGAAAAATTGTATTTCCCTGTTTTTTTCTACAACAACTCCGGTTCCGTTGCGGCTGAGGTCGTTGCGGGCAAGATCGACAAGCATCACATGCTCGCTGTTTTCTTTGGGATCGGCTGCCAGTCGCTCGGCCGAGGCACGGTCTTCAGCGTCGTTCCCCGTTCGCCTAAAGGTACCCGCAATGGGGTGAATCTCTGCTTTTCCCTGCTCCACCACCAGTTGGGCCTCGGGCGAACTGCCAAAGATCTTGAAATCCCCATAGTCAAAAAAGAACAGATAGGGCGAGGGGTTGACGGATCTCAATGTGCGGTATACATTGAATTCGTCTCCCGAAAAGCCCTGTGAAAATCGGCGCGAAAGCACCAGCTGAAAAACATCTCCCCTAAAACAGTGCTCTTTGGCCTTTTTGACCAAGGCCGTAAATTCCTCATCTGTGAGGTTGGAGGCTTTGTCGCCCTGTTTTTTGAATTGATAGGCGGTGGTATTGTCTTTTTTAAGGATTTTTTCGATTTGATCCAGATTGTCTGAGCCGTCGTAACTGTGAGAAAACAAATGCGCTTCGTGATTGAAAAGACTGATGGCGATAATGTTTTGATAAACGGCATAGTAGATTTCGGGCAGCTCCAAATTGCTTTTGTCCGTCCTTAGGGTCAAATGATCAAAATGGGCCACGGCCTCGTGGGCGATAAATCCAAAAAGTCCGTTGGTGATGAACTTAAAAGGATATTTTTTGGATTCAAATTGTCGGGCAAAATCTTGAACCAATTGTGGTACTGAGTCCACTGCGGTCAAACTTTTTTCTTGATGGCTACCGTCGGGAAAAGTACAGTTGATTTTTCCCCCGCCTATACTTAGGGTGGCAATGGGATTGCAACAGATGTAGGAGAAGTTGTTGGCCCGAGCGTCGTAATCACTGCTTTCCAGCAAAAGGCTGTGGGGGAATTGATCCCTGATTTTGAGATAGACGCTGACCGGGGTTAGGGTGTCGGCCAGGATTTTTTGATGTTTAGAATGTAGTTTAAACCTTGGATGCATGGTGTAAAATTAAAAAAGGCTTGTCGTGATGACAAGCCTTTTGTATGGATATTTCAGGATCACGAATTGATTAAATCAGTTCGCTCCACCAGCTCATGTTATTTTTTTTAAAATTCATAGGACAAATATATATGAAAAATAATTTAAAACAACTTGAAGTTGAATTTTTCAGCCTAATTCCACTGTAGGCTTACTTCCATCCTGATGTCGTCTAGAATGAGTTTATCTCCGAGATTTTCAAAAAAAGAACCGGAACGGAAAAGCACATTGTATTTGGATCGGTCAAAAGTCATTTTGGCCACTGCGGTTTTCTTGTCTCCCAGGGTTATGGTACAATCGATGGGGTGTTTGATTCCCTTGATGGTCAATTCGCCATAGAGGGTTTGTGTGTTGCCATCGACTTTGGCTTTTTGGGTGATTTTAAGGGTGGCCATTGGATTCTTTTCCACACTGAAAAAGTCGTCGGATCTGAGGTGCCCTTCAAGTTTTGCCTTTCCGCCCCCGCTGAGGTCTTCGACGGTGAGGGAAGTCATGTCTACGACAAAGTTTCCACCGGTAATGACACCGTCTTGAAGGTCGATTTGAGCTTCTTTAAAGCTGAGGTTACCGAAGTGGGTTTTTCCGGTGAGCTCTTCTCCGTACCAACGGATATTGCTTTGGGCCGTATTGGCCGTTAGGCTTTGGGCTTGACTCCAGCCAAAGGCCAAAAGGATCAAACTGATGGATAGCAGTAATTGAAATGGTTTTTTCATTGTTTTAAAATTTAAAGATTAATGATTTAAAGTGATTTTATTGATTAAGCTTCTGAGGGTTCTTTGTTCTTCCAAGTTTAAGGGTTGCAATATGGCAGCCTCGGTTTCTTGGATTTTGGTATCGAGTTGACTTAAAACCTCCAAGCCCTTGTCTGTAATGGTGATTTCAATCTTTCTTCTGTTTTCTTTACAAGTTTTTCGGACCACCAATTCCTTTACAATTAATTTGTCTACCAAGCGGGTGGTGTTGCTCATTTTGTGTATCATCCGTTTTTGGACGGTTTGTAAATTTGCAGGTATTCCCTTGCGTCCTCTTAATATTCTTAGTAAATTGAATTGTTGTAATGAAATATCGGCGGACTTTAGGGTGTTTCCAATATATTCTTCAACTTTGCATCCCGCTTTGAGGATTCCCACTACCGTGTTTTTGGCTAGATCTAATGATTTCATATTTGTTACAACAACTTTTGTTTGTACAAATGTATTATAAAATTACACATCTCCAAGAGAATTGATTTTTTTTTTGGCGTAAGTCTATTAAAT
Organism: uncultured Flavobacteriaceae bacterium; assembly: GCA_913052425.1. The sequence goes on from CAJXEG010000062.1 coordinate 4,730, forward strand.
TTGAATTAAAAATAAAAAATGGATTTATCACAAGAGGAGTGGAAAAATCAGTTTGAAGCCGATGAGAATGCTTTTTTACTTGACGTAAGAACATTGGGAGAATTTGAGGAAGGACATATCCCCAATGCAACATTGCTGGACATTCGTCAAGCCGCAGCATTTATGGAAGGGATTCAATCTTTGGACCTCTCCAAGAATTACTATGTTTATTGTCGTTCTGGCGCGCGCAGTGCCCAAGCCTGTCAACTAATGAATCAGTTGGGCATTGATACCACCTACAATTTGCTGGGTGGATTTATGGAATGGGAGGGGGCGTCTGCCTAGACGTTTCCGCTAATTTAATGACCCCAAATCGAGATGAAAGAAGACTTTCTACATTATCTTTGGCGATTCCAAAAACTGGGACGCTTTGCCCTTTGTACCGTATCTGCAGCCCCCATTAGGGTTGTGCATCCCGGCCTTCCCCCCCCGGAAGGGGGCCCCGACTTTACCCATGCTAAAATATGGATCGGAGATACCCTGTGGGCCGGTGCGCTGGAACTTCACCTCAAAGCTTCTTATTGGTATTATCACAGACATCACCTGGATAAAGGTTATGATTCGGTCATCCTCCATGTGGTGTGGGATAATGATGCTGAAGTTTGTTATCCGTCAGGGCGATTGATCCCCTGTCTGGAATTGTCAAAACGGATTGCACCCCACGGGATGGATGCCTATTTCCAAAAATTTAAAAAAATACCCCACTGGATCTCCTGTGAAAAAAATATAAGCCAGTTTCCCGCCTTCCAATGGCAAAACTGGAAAGAACGCCTCTATTTTGAGCGTTTGGAGGAGAAAACCCAACTCATTTTCAGGCTTTTAGAAGTCCATAAAAATAATTGGGATGCCACTCTGTTTCAGCTTTTGGCCAAAAATTTTGGATTGAACCAAAAAGGTAATGTATTTCTTAAATGGGCGCAGTACCTTCCCTTTAGTATCATTCGGAAAAACTGCGCCGAGCCCCACATGTTGGAGGCCCTTTTTATTGGGATCTCGGGTTTGTTGCAAGGGGAAATGACCGCCCCCTACAAAAAACGCCTGCGTGACCATTATGATTACCTCAAACAAAAATTCAGCTTTGAGGATATCCCGGGGCTGAAAGTCAATTTTAGAAGTTTGCGCCCCTCCAATTTTCCCGCCATTCGCTTGTCACAATTGGTGCAATTCTACACCCAAACCCCCCGGCCATTTGCACAACTGATTGAGGCAAAAGAACCCGGGGATTTGTCGTGGATTCGCAAAGTGGGCGTATCCGATTTTTGGAAAACCCATTATACCTTTAATCAGGAGTCGGCCTCTGGCCCCAAACGCTTGTCTCAATCTTTTTTTGAGTTGTTGATGATCAATACTTTGATCCCGCTGCGATTTGCCTATGCTCAAAAATAATTGGCAGCGGTAGATGAGCAGATCATTCGATGGATAGAAGCCTTCCCTGCCGAGCGCAACAGCGTAACCAAAGGCTTTTCCCGCCTGGGACTTTCCATTTGATCGGACCTGGATTTCCAAGCTTTGCTTCAGCTCAAAAATTATTATTGCGATAAGAAAAGGTGCTTGCGTTGTGCGTTGGGATTTTATTTGTTCGATTTTTCGTCTTAACTTTATACTATGAGTCAGATGAGTTCCTTGCGGCATTTTTTTGAAAAGCATGGCTTTACCGTTTCCACCCGTTTGGCCGATTCCTTGGGTATGACTGTAAAAAGTGTGCGTTTGTTTTTTATTTACGCTTCCTTTACGACCATAGTCGGGGGCTTTATTATCTATTTGACCTTGGCGTTTTGGCTCAAACTCAAAGACATGGTCTACACCAACAGAACTTCGGTATTCGACCTATGACGTGAAATCTTTTAGCCCCAATTTATTTACCGTATTTTTTATCATGATGAGTCTAACGGTCTTTGCCTATGGGATCAAAGAGTTGACCCAGTTTGTGTTGACAGAAAATATTTTTGAGAAAATCAAACAAAAAAAATAAAGAAAATGAGAGCTACATTAAAAGAGCATACATTGATCTGTGGTTTTGGTCGCAACGATCGACAGGCCGCCCACCGCTTGTCGAACCACGGTCATCCTTTTGTGGTGATCGAATAAAACCAAGAAGTGATTCAAGCATATGAAAAAATCCATTTTATTGCCGGAGATGCCCAAGCACAATTGATTATCAATCCCCCCGCGGATATGAAATTGGAGTCCCACAGCAAGTTGATCGTTTTGGGCGATGTTAGTGCCATCGGCAAATTAAATGCAATGTTTGATTTGGATTAATTTGATTTTCCCACGGTTTTTAGGATATTGCAAAAGCCAATACAAAATATCATGAAGCATCCTTCTCTTTCCAAAACCCTCTATTTATTGTTTTTAATGACTTTGATTCCCCGGGCCGGTAGGGCACAGGAGCAAGGTTTGGACGAAAGGATCAACGAGGCATTTACCCCCATTGCCAATTGGTGGGGTGCGGTCATTTTACACAATTTTCCGGGAACATCTGTTCCGACCATCATCATTTTGCTGGTCGGGGGTGCATTGTTTTTTACAGTCTATTTTGGATTTGTGAATGTAAGGCGTTTTCTTACTGCGATTCAGACAGTCAGGGGAAAATATGATGAACTTGACCACCACGAATCCGGAGCACCGGATCTGGCCATCGAAGGAGACAATAAAGATACGATCAGGGACGAAAGTCAAGAGGGGGAGGTGAGTCACTTTCAAGCCCTGGCTACAGCAGTTTCAGGAACCGTGGGCAATGGAAATATTGCCGGAGTGGCATTGGCGATAGCCGTAGGGGGTCCCGGTGCAACTTTTTGGATGATCCTCTGTGGTTTGTTGGGTATGTCAACCAAATTTGTAGAGTGTACCCTGGGGGTGCGCTACCGCGATGTGGGCGAGGATGGGACTGTCTATGGTGGCCCTATGTATTACCTGACCAAAGGCCTTAAGGAACGCGGTCTGGGCAAAATCGGAAAAGTTTTGGCGGTGACCTTTGCGGTCTTGTGTATTGGCGCATCTTTTGGAGGAGGGAATGCCGCTCAATCCA
>CAJXEG010000063.1 GCA_913052425.1 uncultured Flavobacteriaceae bacterium
TTATTTGTTGATCAAATACTGGCAAAAAAACAAAAACCAGTTTAAAACTTTTATCCAAGCCTTGGTGGGAAGTGATCAAACCGATTTAAGGGTGATCGTCACGAAACTTAAAGATTTTATGTTTTGCCCCTACCAAATTAAAGAGGAGGAAATGACTGATGCCATTAATATATTTATGGGCGATGTCCCCGAAAGTTATTTTGAAGATGGAACCTGGTCTTTAAAAAGTAACAGCGTTAGTAAACAGGTCTACGATTTGATGCGCTTTTTTATAACCCTACCTGAATTTCAATTGAAATAGAGATGAAGCGCCATAAACCTAATGAAATGCATTTAAAGTCTCATGATCTTGATCACGCGCACTGGGATCGGCGGGGATTTTTGAGAACCCTCGGTATGGCAGGAGCAGGTGCCATTTCATTTGGGAACAGTACCCTGTCAGTGGTCGAATCTCCTCAGTTGAACCAAGCCCTTTCCGATGCCTATTCCGATCGTATATTGGTGCTCATTAGACTTAAAGGCGGTAACGATGGACTCAATACAATTGTTCCACTTTACGATTTTGATTTATATGCCAACAAACGACCCAAAATTCATATACCAGAAAACAACATTTACAAGCTTAACGACAATCATGGTATGCCTAATTTTATGAACGCTGTGGCACCTATGTGGGGCGAGGGTGCCATGAAAGTCATCCACGGTGTGGGCTACGAAAATCAAAACTTATCCCATTTTAAATCCTCCGAAATTTGGGCAACGACGACTCCCGACAGTGAGATTAGTTCTGGATGGATGGGTAGATACTACGAGGGAAAGTATGGGGATTACATGAACAACCCACCCAAAAAACCCCTAGCCATTCAAATCGGCGGTGGTGGAAATATGATTTTTGATGGAGATCTCACAACCTATTCTTTTTCGGTATCCAGTCCACAACGCCTCAAAAGAGTGGCCGAAAACGGAACCCTCTATGACAACCAAAACAACGGGAACAACCTTCATGGCCAGCAGGTTTCCTTTTTGAGGGAAGCCTCAAACACCACCTTCCGTTATGCTTCTGTAATCAATCAGGCTTACGAAAAGTCCAGAGCATTTGATTCCTACGCCAATGATAATTTCGATTTACAAATGAGTTTGGTCTCTCGATTTATCAAAGGGGGTCTGGGGACCAAAGTATATATGGTTTCATTGGGTGGGTTTGATACCCATGCCAACCAGCCCGCACGTCACGAAGCCTTAATGACAAGACTCACCAAGGCCATCCGAGCTTTTTATAATGATTTGGGTGATTATGGAGTGGCCGACAAAGTCCTCTCGATGACCTTTTCAGAGTTTGGCCGTAGGGTTGCCGAAAATGGTTCCAATGGAACCGACCATGGTTCTGCGGCACCCATTATGCTTTTTGGGCCTGCCCTCAACGGCAATGGTTTTATCGGTCAGCACCCCAATTTGAGGGCATTAGATAAGCAGGGCAACATGGCCAGCAGCATCGACTTTAGGGCCGTTTATACCTCTGTCCTTACCGATTGGTTGTGTGCAGATGCCGTCGATGTCAGCAATGCCATTAGCGGCCCCAAGCCCGAACTTTTAGGATTGGGATTGGGTTGTGACGGATCCGAAAAATTGTCCGTGACCGATGATCCGCTACTTCCCTTGCATGCGGCTGTAAATCAAGATCAAGGGGTCAGCTTGTACCTGTCCATTAAAAAATACGCCGTTGTTGAAATTAATGTCTTTGATGTGTTGGGAAGAAAAGTGGGGAACACCATCAGTTCTAGTTTAAGCTCCGGAAATCACAACCTCTCTTTGATCGATGCCGCTACCCAACGCCTTCCTCCCGGACAGTATTTTTATAAAATTACGGTCAACGGAGACAAAACCTACAGCAAATCCTTTTTGGTTAAATAGCCGCTCAGCTCTTTTGCTTTATTTCTTTAAAAACTTGTTCAACCATTTGACCCAGTTCCAGCGCGTCTTGGTGACTCCACAACTCGCTCTCCTTTTTCCCGGAGGCGATACAGCGGTTGACCTCTTCAATTTCAGGAACATAACCATTGCCTTCTGAGGGAAAATCCTCCCGGGTGATGGTTCCGGATTGGGTCAACTCCACTTTTTGGGCATTGTGCCAAAAACCATGGAGTAATATTTCTCCTTCTGTCCCCCCCACTTTGGCGTTGTTGTCGTTTTCGTTGGCAATACCACAATAGAGCACCGCTTGGGCATTTTCATATTGCAGTATCATGGAGGTCTGAACATCTACCCCCGTATTTGCAAGTATGGATTGTGCTACTATATTTTTGGGTCTCCCCAAAATGAAATAGGCCAGAAATAGGGGATAGACTCCAATGTCCAGCAAAACCCCTCCTCCTTTTTTAGGATCCATCAAACGATGGGAGGAATCGATATTAAGACGGTAAAAGGAAAACTCGGCATACAGAAACTTGGGATCACCAATCTGCCCCGCTGTGATCCACTGTTTTGCTTTTTGTATGGCAGGATTAAAACGCGACCACAAGGCTTCCATCAAAAAACAATTTTGTTTTTGGGCCAATGCAATCATCGCCCGCATTTCTTCCGTATTGAGTCCAAGGGGTTTTTCGCACAAAACTCCTTTTCCCGCTTTCAGTGCCGCCATGGTCATGGCTTTGTGGTTCTGGTTGAGACTGGCAATATAGATGACCTCTATCTCGGGATCACGGTACAAATCTTCATAATTATCATAGGCTTTTTGTCCGTTAAATTCCTTTTGAAAAGCCATGGCACGATCCCTGTTGGTGGATGCCACACCGACCAACTCTGCTTGAGCAACAAGCTTTAAATCCCCGGCAAACTTTCGGGCAATATTGCCCAAACCTGCGATCCCCCATTTGATTGTTTTGGTCATCTTTTGATCCTTAATTTTTGAAAATTAAATGTAAGATTTTATCTATAACAAATTAACCCCCTCGATTAATTGAAATTTTTATAATTTGTATGTCATTAAATAAATCAAATCCAATGAAAAAATTGATTCTTTTCGTTTTTCTTTTGCCACTTCTTTTTTCTTGTGAGCAAGAAAAACCACAGCCACCAAATATCGTTTTTATCATGTCCGATGATCACGCTTTTCAAGCCGTAAGTGCCTACGGACATGATCTGAACAACACGCCCAACATTGACAGAATTGCCCAGGAGGGCGCCCTGTTTAATAAAGGTTTTGTGACCAACTCCATATGTGCTCCCAGTAGGGCGGTGATGCTCACCGGAAAGCACAGTTTTGTCAATGGAAAGGTGGACAACATCCAAGACTTCAATTGGGAGCAACCCAATTTCGCCAAAGACCTGCAAGCTGCCGGCTACCAAACCGCTATGGTGGGTAAAATCCACCTCAGGGGATTGCCACAAGGTTTTGACTATTCTGCCGTACTACCCGGACAAGGACATTACTACAATCCCGATTTCATAATCAATGGCGTCAAAGAACGCATACAGGGCTATGTGACCTCCATCACCACCCGTTTGAGTTTGGATTGGCTCAAAAACAAAAGAGATAAATCCAAGCCTTTTCTGTTGTTGTACCACCAAAAAGCACCCCACAGAAACTGGCAGTCTGAGGAAAAGTATTTAACCCTTTTTGACGACAAGACCTTTGATTTTCCCGACAATTTCTTCGACGACTATAAAGGCCGTCCTGCCGCAGCTGCACAAGAGATGCTAATCGCCGCTACCGAAGAGCAAATTGCCGCCGCCCATGGCAATGGTGGACACGGTCGCTGGGGACACGACTTTAAATTTCTCGTTGATCCCTACGGCAGAGAGACCCGATTCAACAAAGAACTTGAACGTTTTACTCCTGAACAGCGTGAGGCCTGGCTCAATGCCTATACTCCCAAAAACGACGCCATGAAAGCGGCAAAATTGGAGGGTAAAGAATTGGCCTTATGGAAATTCAACCGCTACCTGAAAGACTACCTCAGAACCATCCAATCCGTTGACGATGGTGTGGGAGAAGTACTCGACTACCTCGATGAAAACGGTCTGGCAGAAAACACCATTGTTGTTTATACTTCCGACCAAGGATTCTATTTGGGAGAACACGGTTGGTTTGACAAAAGATTCATGTACGAAGAATCCCTAAGAACTCCACTTTTGATGCGTTACCCCAAAGAGATCAAGCCTGGTACACAAATCGATCAGATGATCCAAAACCTTGATTTTGCCCCCACCTTTTTGGACTATGCCGGAGTACCCATACCCGGAGAAATGCAGGGAGAATCTTTTAGAAAAGTTGTCAGTAAGGAAAACAGTGAATGGCGGGATGCCATTTATTATACCTATTATGAATACCCTTCGGTTCATATGGTCAAAAGACACAACGGAGTCCGGACCGATCGCTACAAACTCATGCATTTCTATTACGATATCGACGTTTGGGAAATGTACGATTTGGAAAAAGACCCTGCCGAAATGAACAACATTTACAACGACCCTGCCCATGCAGAGATCCAACAAATGATGCACAAAAGATATGACGAAATGCGTGAAAAATACGGTGACTCCGATGCCTTAGACAAGCAGTTTATCGATAGCTATGTCAACCGTTAAATCCCTGTAAAAAATAAAAACACAACCCTTTTTTCTGTTTAGTTAAAAGGGTTTTTTTATAAAATTTATAAGTCAGATGAGAGCTGTTTTGAGTATCTTTTTAATTTCTATTTTAACGCTGGCTTGTCAGCGAGACCGGCCTCCCAATATCATTTTGATCATGGCCGATGATCAAGGATGGGGTGATGTGGGTTACAACGGCCACCCTTACCTGAAAACCCCCCACCTCGATGCGATGGCCCAAAACGGTGCTGTTTTTACACGTTTCTATTCCGCAGGTTCGGTTTGTTCTCCCACCCGCGCCAGTGTCATGACTGGAAGACACCCTTCCCGTATGGGCATTTGCAGCGCCAATTGCGGCCATATAAAGGCCCAGGAGATCACCCTGGCCGAGATGGTCAAAGAAAAAGGCTACCGTACCGGGCATTTTGGCAAATGGCATTTGGGAACCCTTACCCGAGACATTCCCGATGCCAATCGCGGCGGCAAAAAACAAAACGACATTCACTACGCCCCGCCTTGGGACCACGGTTTTGACGTCAGTTTTGTCACCGAATCCAAAGTTCCGACTTGGGACCCCATGATCACCCCACCCCAGTCGGCCGAGGATGTTAAAGCAACACTCCCAGAAGGAGGGCCTTTTGGCACTTACTACTGGACTGGTCCGGGCCGGTGGGTAACCGAAAATCTCGAAGGGGACGACTCACGCGTCATCATGGATCGGGTGATCCCTTTTATTGAAGAATCTGTGGCCCAAAACCAAGCCTTTTTGTCTATCATTTGGTTTCATGCACCCCATTTGCCCGTATTGACGGGAGAACAATACAGATCTCTTTATGCGGAGCTTAGCGAAGACCAACAACATTATTACGGAGTCATCTCTGCCCTGGACGAACAGGTGGGGCGTTTGAGGAACCAACTCAAAACCCTTGGGGTAGCCGACAATACTTTGATCTTTTATACCTCCGATAATGGCCCTGAAACATCAAAAGAAGTAAGAGACAAAAACATCCCCCACGGCAGGGCTCAAGGGATCACCAACGGCCTGCGGGGAAGAAAAAGAAGTTTGTATGAGGGAGGGATCAGGGTACCCGGCATCATAGAATGGCCTGCCAAGATCCCCTCCGGAACCCAGGTCGACGCTCCCTGCTTTACCTCCGATTACTTTCCCACCATTGCTCATATTTTGGGGATTGATCCGGAAAAATACCAAAGACCCTATGACGGGGAAAACCTGACCCCCTACTGGAACAAAAAAAAGCGAAAAAGAACAAAACCCCTTGCCTTTCAATTCAACAAACAATTTGCTTTGATCGACAACGACCACAAGTTGTATGGTATTTTTGACGGAGGATCACAGCTTTATGACTTGGGACAAGACACCGGAGAAGAAAACGATCTGTCAAGCGCACAACCCAAAAAATTAGAGGCTTTACAAGGCCTTTACCGAGAATGGAATTTGTCTGTTCAAAACAGTAATGCGGGAGGGGATTATTAATTTTACCCTAACTTGCCCCAACTTTATAAATAAAAATCTAAGGATGAAGCACATTCAGGAATTGATCGACCTAATCACTTTGGAGAATACGGGTGAAAACACCTTTGAAGGCCAAAACTTCCAGACCTCCTGGGGACGGGTATTTGGGGGACAGGTGTTGGCACAGTCCCTCAATGCGGCTTACCAGACCGTTCCCGAAGATCGCTTTGCCCACTCGCTTCATGGATATTTTATTCTCGGAGGTAATTTGGAATTGCCCATCACCTATGAGGTGGACATCATCAGGGACGGGAAAAGTTTTACCACCCGGCGGGTGGTGGCCTTTCAGGAAGGACGGGCCATCTTTAATATGTCCGCTTCTTTTCAATTGCTTCAACAAGGGGTTGACCACCAAAATTCCATGCCCAATTATATTCCCCCCGAAAAACTGTTGAGTGATCTGGAGCAGTTGGAAATGCAAAAAACAGACCCCGAAGTATTCGAACGATTTAAAAAGATCAAACCTGAGGTGATAGAATTTCGACCGGTAGAAAAGCTTAGTTTGAGGGATGATGTCAACGCTCCGGCAGAGAGCAATTATTGGTTTCGTTCCAAAGAGGCCACCCCCTTCGAAATGCCGCTTCAGCACCAGTTGTTGGCCTATATCTCTGACTATGGCCTGTTGCGAACGGCCACCCTTCCCCATAAAAAAGAACTCAGTCAAGGCCCAACCTTTTACACCAGCCTCGACCATGCCCTGTGGTTCCATCGCCCCTTTTCTCTTGACCAATGGTTGCTCTATGCCCTGGACAGCCCCAGTGCGTCTAACTCTCGCGGATTTTCCCGAGGCTCCATCTTTGACCGCGAAGGTTTGTTGGTGGCCTCCTCTGCTCAGGAAGGATTGATCCGGCAATTGTCCTGATCTACATATTGATAAATTCTGCCTCAAAAAAAAACGTACCCAATCATGAAATTTTCAAAAAATCTTACTTTCATTTTTCTTCCCGGTTTAATTTTCGCTCAAGTTTTGGAAACCAAATCACTTCTGACAGAAGAGATTAGAATTCTCGACTTTGGTCAAGATCATGGCCATAGTGGGACGACAAGATTTAAATCAAAAATTGTAGATCCTGTTTATTACTTTTCCCTTTTCTATCCTCCTTCTCATGTCTTTTCTTTTTAATTTGCAATAAATCCCTAGAATGGAAATCGGACTGTTGGTTTTATCGGCTTTGACTTTTGGGCTTCTCTTGTTCTTGTTGTATAGAAAACAGGGGAGTAATGGGTTGTCGGGGGAATTGCGGGAGTTGGTCAAAGGGGAATTTTACCAAAACCGGGAAGAGTTGACCAAAAACCTTCGGGAAACGCGTTTGGAGATCACCCAAAGTATGGAACGCCTCAATGAGGTTTTGGCCAAAAAGGCCAAAGAGGACCGGGAGGAGTTGCGCACCACCCTCAAGGATTTTCAGGAAGCCTTTTCCAAAAACGTTACGGCCTTTAACGAGCTGCAAAAGCAAAATTTTGAACGCCTTAATCAAAAGCAAGACGAGTTGGTCAAATCCACCGAATTAAAGCTGGAAAAGATGCGGGAAACCGTTGATGAAAAACTCCATAAAACCTTGGAAGAACGTTTGGGTAAATCTTTTGAAGTGGTCACCCAGCAGTTGCTAAGGGT
>CAJXEG010000064.1 GCA_913052425.1 uncultured Flavobacteriaceae bacterium
TTTTTTTAGGTTATAAAATTTGTTGCCCACATAGAGTTTATAGTTTTCGTTCCTTACCCACTCGCTGGTGGCTCTCATAGGGTTTGACCCTCCATCCCGGTTGTACCAAGTATGAATCCACTCTCTTTTAGGCCCGTATTTTCCTATCAATTGGGGGTAAAAACTGATACCATCCAAATCTAAACTGTCATCCGGTGAAATTCCCGCTGCCTCACATAAGGTGGGAAAAAAATCACTAAGATCCACCAAAGCCTCTGATCGCATGTTTGGGGCTATAACCCCCTTCCAGTTGACGATCAATGGAACATGTGTCCCATTGTCGGTCGTTTTTCCCTTACCGCCCACTACAGCAAAATTATCCATCATGGATACTATAGGGACATCCGTACCATTGTCACCGGTAAAAAGGATGATGGTGTTTTCCCTCAATCCCAAATCGTCCAATTGTTTTACAATACGTCCGACTGAAAAGTCCATATAGGAAACCATATCACCAAAATACTTGGCGTTTCCCTTGTAGGTTTTTGATCCAAGATCTGAAGGATCCCAATCTTTTGAATGGGGGGTGGGATCAAAAGGGCAATGGGTGAGAATCATGGGGTAGTAAACCAAAAAGGGTTGGTTCTTTTTCCTTTTGATAAAATCATTGATGTAGTCCACTACCATGGCAGTGGAGTACTTCCCTTCGTTTTTTTGATAGATTTCACCATTGATTTCAAGAACAGGATTGACATATCTTTTGTCACGGCCCAAAGAGTCTCGTCCTGAGGTTGTCAATTGCCAGAGGATATGTTCGTCGAACCCAAAATGATCCGGTAAAGAAGCGTCCTTTCCCAATTGCCATTTTCCGGCGATCATGGTTGCATATCCTTTTTCTCTAAAGAGTTGGCTGAAGGTTTTCTCTTTGGGGTTGAGGTAGCCAAATTTCACGTGATTTTTTTTATTGGATCTCCCTGTCATCAGTTTTACTCTCGAGGGGGTGCATATCGGCTGCGAGTGACAATTCTCAAATTGCATTCCAGTTTGGGCCAGTTGGGTCAAATGAGGGGTGTTGTAGGAGGTGCCTCCGTAGGAATTGATGCATTCATACCCCAAATCGTCTGCCAATATCATTACAATATTCGGAGGCTTGCTGTTTTTTTGAGCTTTTGCACCAATCAGCGTCAACCCAATAAGGAACATAAAAATTTTTTTCATTACAAATGATGCTTTACAAGTATATTTAATATTGGGATAATCTGTTTAATTGGGACTAAAAAGATTTGATCTTGTAAAAATTTTTATAAAGAAAGCCTCTGTATGGAGGCTTCAGATTCATTAAAAATTTTTGAAGGGTGATTGTTTAACCAATGACTTTGGCTAAAGTAAAACCGATTGCTACCCCCATAAGCAACATAATGATGCCTTTTCCTGAGAAAAACCAACTGAATTTTTCTTCCCAGGCATCTGGGATAAAGTTTTGATTTTCGTCTTTAGCAAAACCAGTACGGGTAGAATATCCCGCATACCAGTACACGCCTCCGAAGAGAAGTGCTAAAAAAACCAAAACGACTAATATATTTTGCATAAAGTCAAATTTAGTTAATATAATAAATAAGTGATTTATTACAGTAAATTTAATAAAAAAAACATTAGTTTTTTAGTAAATCCATGTTTATTCTACACTATTTTTATCATTCTAAAAATTTTAGAATATAAATTCATTTTGAATAATTTACTAATAAGCTTAAGTTTACCACAAATAGAATACCGATGAGTAATAGAATAAATAACTTAAGGGATTACACAAACGACTACCATAAGAGTGTGACGTCTCCCGAAAAATTTTGGTCTGAAATAGCGGAACAATTTGATTGGAAAAAAAAATGGGATCAGGTATTGAACTGGGATTTTGAAACCCCACAGGTCAATTGGTTCGAAAATGCCGAATTGAATCTGACCGAAAATATTTTTGAAAGATTACTTCCTACTCATAAAAACAAAACCGCCATCATATGGGAGCCCAATAATCCTCAGGCAGATTCCATAAAGCTAACCTACGGGGAGTTGTTTAAAGCCATTTGTAAATTCTCCAATGCGATGAAATCACAAGGTGTCAACAAAGGGGATCGCGTGATTATCTATATGCCTATGGTACCCGAGGCGGCCATTGCCATGTTGGCTTGTGCCAGGATTGGGGCTGTTCACTCTGTTGTATTTGCTGGTTTTTCTGCTTCTGCACTTGCTGATAGAATCAACGACTGTGAAGCCAAAATGGTACTGACCTCCGATGGAAATTTTAGAGGCAACAAAAACATCCCCGTTAAGGCCGTAGTTGATGAGGCGTTGAATCATACCGATTTTGTTGAAAATGTGATCGTGCTCAAGCGTACAGGAGAAAAGGTTGAAATGACCCCCGGCCGTGACCTTTGGTGGGAGGAGGCCTTGGAGGGACAATCCGAACAACATCAGGCAGAAGTAATGAGTGCTGAGGATCTATTGTTTATTCTTTACACCTCCGGCTCAACAGGAAAACCCAAAGGGGTGGTGCACACTACTGCGGGCTATATGGTATACACATATTACTCCTTTTTGAATGTTTTTCAGTACGATGCTGACGATGTGTATTGGTGTACGGCAGACATAGGGTGGATTACGGGACATTCCTATATCGTTTACGGTCCACTTTTGGCAGGAGCAACTACGCTCATGTTTGAGGGAGTACCCACTTACCCTCATGCGGGAAGATTTTGGGAAATCGTAGAAAAATACAAAGTCAATCAATTTTATACGGCTCCTACTGCGATCAGAGCCTTGCAAGTTTATGGAACAGAGCCAGTTGAAAAATTTGACCTAAGTTCACTTAAAGTGATCGGTTCTGTCGGTGAGCCCATCAATGAAGAAGCTTGGCACTGGTATCACGAACATGTGGGTAAAGGCAATTGTCCTCTGGTAGATACCTGGTGGCAAACCGAAACGGGAGGGATTATGATTTCTCCTTTGGCAGGGATTACACCCAATAAACCAGCCCATGCCTCACTGCCGCTTCCCGGGGTTCAGCCTGTAATTGTTGATGCCGAGGGCAATGAACTCACAGGTAATAATGTGGAGGGTAACCTCTGCATCAAGTATCCCTGGCCGTCTATGATAAGAACCACCTACGGTGACCACCAACGATGTAAGGACACTTATTTTTCCACCTATAAAGGCATGTATTTTACAGGCGATGGTGTCAAAAGAGACCACGATGGCTATCTCAGAATTTTGGGAAGAGTTGACGATGTGATCAATGTTTCAGGTCACCGAATGGGTACAGCAGAAGTGGAAAATGCCATAGACGAGCATCCCGACGTAGTCGAATCTGCGGTAGTGGGATATCCCCACGAAATCAAAGGACAAGGGATTTATGCTTTTGCCATTTGTGATGCTTCTGACAAGTCCGACCAGGTATTGGAGGATGAAATCAAACAGTTGGTCAGGAAAATAATTGGTCCGATCGCCAAACCGGAGCACGTTCAAATTGTTTCAGGCCTTCCCAAAACGCGCTCGGGTAAAATCATGCGGAGAATCTTGAGGAAAGTCGCCAGTCGTGACCTTTCTAATCTGGGGGATATCTCTACACTTTTGAACCCCGAAGTGGTTGAAGACATTATCAAAGGAGCCGACCTGGATTAAAAACCCCTATAAGGCGTTCAATAGCGTCTCTAGGGTCATCCCTCTCGATCCTTTGATCAGTATGTCTGTTTCCTTAAAAGGGTTTTGGATAAGGTAATCTTTAATTTCTTCCAGCGATTGGAAGGATTGCACCCTTGGATCGCGGGATTGGGTCTTAAAAAAATGTTCTCCGACTATAAGTATGCTGTCGATGTCTGTCGATTCCAACTGATCTAAAATTTCTTGGTGTGCTTTGTCAGTGAATGATCCCAGTTCAAACATGTCTCCCAAAATGACGCATCCCTTATTTTTTTTGTTATCGATGAAAGCAGTGATTGAAGCTTTCATACTGCTGGGGTTTGCATTGTAGGCATCCAGTGTGATTTTGTTGTTGCCATTGAGTAGGATTTGCGATCGATTGTTATTGGATACATAATAAGAAATACCCTCATTGATGTGTTCCAGACTCAGATCAAAAAACTTACCCAAGGCCACTGCTATAGCGATATTGGAAAAGTTGTATTCCCCATACAATTGACTTTCAATTGTTTTGTTTTCAATGGTCAACGCCAGTGGTTTGTGTTTTCTTTTTAAATACTTTACACGACAGTCGGCACTGCTATCCTCACCAAAAGTATAATGAGGGTCATATGACAACCATTTTCTTTGAAGGGGGTCGTCTGTGTTTAAAATTATTGTTCCCCCTGCTTTGGAGAGGTATTCATACATCTCAGACTTGCCTTGAATCACCCCCTCAATTCCCCCGAACCCCTCCAGATGGGCTTGGCCGAAGTTGGTGATCAGTCCAATGTCTGGTTGTGCCAGTTGAC
Source organism: uncultured Flavobacteriaceae bacterium (assembly GCA_913052425.1). The sequence continues at coordinate 4,464 of CAJXEG010000064.1, forward strand.
ACAAAAATTCAATTTCCTTTTTGTGATTTGCACCCATTTCAACAATACCTATTTCTGTATTTTCATCGAAATCGAGTAGGGTAAGTGGTACACCAATGTGATTGTTGAAATTGCCCTTTGTCGCTTTGGTATTTAATTGGGTGGCCAATACATTACTGATCAACTCTTTGGTGGTGGTTTTACCATTGCTTCCCGTTAGGGCGATTATTTTGGCTTTTAGATTTTTTCTGTGATACTGGGCGAGTTCTTGAAGTGATTGTAGCGTATTTTCAACCAGAATCAATCGTTCATTTTTTTGGGCAATTTCCGGTCGGTCCACCAAGGCGTATTTGGCTCCTTTTTCGATGGCTGCTTCGGCAAATTGATTGCCGTCAAAATTTTCACCCCTGAGGGCTATAAAAAAACAGTCTTGGATCAGCTTACGGCTGTCAGTTACTACTCCTGAGGAATCTTTAAAGTAATCGTGGAGTTGCATTAAGTTCATAAAAAAAAAGGCATCTATCAGATGCCTTAATACGATTATCTACCGCGTTTGTGTCTGGCGGTCTTTTTGATTCTGCTTTTTTGTCCCAATCTGGACATGGCACATCTAAAGCCGATATAATCCGTTGCAATGTATTGCGGCAAGTACCTGCGTTGGGCGGGGTCTAACCAGTAGGCACGATCTTTCCAAGACCCTCCTTTGTAAACCCTTACTTCGTCTGTGATCAACGAAGTCCGTCGTTCAGATTTATCGATGTTTCTGACAATATTCCCATCATCGTCAACAGATACCTTAGGATGATTGGGGGCATCATACATTCCTGCAGTTTCAGGTCTTTTGTTGGGATTGTCTTCGTCGGTGTTGTTGTAGCTGGCAAAAAGTCTTGTGGACTCCTTGTCACCATCCCTGTAGTTTCGGTTATCACTTTCAGAGAAATTTTGTCTTAGGAAAGTTTCTTCCTCGTCGATTGGAACTTGATCCAAGTCTCCAGGAAGTCTTTTAAGCATAACTTTTCCGTTGGGTAGGGTGTCATATACCAATTCATCGGGAGATAGGATGGTAGCTTTTCCATCTTCTCCAATGGCATTTTTCAAATAGATATTCCCTCTGTAGTAGTTAAAGTCGTTGGCTTCATCGTCTACGATGGGTCGGTAAACATCTGCCACCCACTCGGCCACATTTCCAGCCATATCGTATACTCCGAAATCATTGGGGGGGTAACTTTTTACTTGAACAGTAATATCACCACCATCGTCAGACCACCCGGCAATTCCGCCGTAATCTCCTTTTCCGAATTTAAAATTGGCCAATTGATCTCCTTCACTTCTTCTTTCGTCCGATCGGGTATATTCTCCAGACCAAGGATATTTTTTCTTACCTCTGTAGGTGTTGTACTCTCTATCTCCGACCAATGCCAATGCTGCATATTCCCATTCCGCTTCGGTGGGCAATCTGTAGGAGGGAAGTAAAACTCCTTTTTCAATGCCCGCATATACATTTACGGTGGCGGTATCTTTTTTCATAGTACCTCTTTTTCCCATGATACTATCGGAGGCCATCAAACCACCATAAGAGGTTTCGGGTCGTTTTAAATAGGCTTGAGTGCTGAAGGTGCTGTTTGAATTTACGACACCACCGTCTTTTTCGCCATATCTGATATTTTTTTGAACAAAAGATTCTCTTTCCAAAATGAATTCGTTGACCCTATTGGTTCTCCATTCGGAGAACTGAACCGCTTGCAACCAGTTGATCCCTACAACAGGATACTCTGCATAGGCGGGGTGTCTCAGGTAATTGGTGGTGAGTTCTTCCATATAACCCAAAGTGTTTCTCCATACCAATGTATCGGGTAACGCTCCTTCATAAATTTGTCTGTACCGCTGCTCACTCAATGGAAAAACGGTTTCCAACCAATCCAAATATTCCATATACATGAGGTTGGTGACTTCTGTTTCGTCAATGTAAAAAGACATTACATGCTGTTGGGTGGGGGTGTTGTTCCAGTCGTGCAATACATCGTCTTGAACTTGGCCTTTGGTATAAGTACCTCCTTCTATAAAAACCAAACCAGGACCACTTTCCTGATCCTCAAATTCGGTGTTGTATTGGAAACCTCCTTCTTTAGAGTTGATGCCCCATCCTGTTGCACGGGACATGTTGTTTCTTCCTCCACAAGCCACCATCAAAATGGCTGTTAGGGCAACAAAAATAGATTCTTTTAAAAAATTAATTTTCATAGGATCAGTATGTCTAATTTTGGGTGCAATATACTAATTATCTGAGTCTTAATCTTACTCTGCAACTAATACATCATCCATTTACTTCTGAATAACGTTTTAAATAAAGAAATATTATGCGCCTTTGTTGAAAATAAATTTTGTAGACATTGTTAATAAGTAGTGATCACCTAGTACAACAAATGAATTGATGTTGCGTTATTGTTTTGAAAACATCAGACAGATGAAATCAATTTGCCTACTTATTAGATTCTCTATCATTTTATTTTTTGTTGCACAAGTAAACGGTCAAGACCGTATCATTACTACTGGAGTCCCCTTTCTGTTGATTACACCCGATGCCAGGGCTGCCGGAATGGGAGAGCTTGGAGTGGCGACTTCGGCCGATGCTTATGCCCAACAATGGAATCCTGCCAAATATGCCTTCTCTGAGAGCAAAAGTGGATTGGGATTGAGTTATACGCCTTACTTAAGGCAGCTTGTAGACGATATTTTCTTGGGAAATTTGACTTATTTCAATAAGATCAACGAGAGAAGTGCATGGGCCACCAGTCTCAAATATTTCAGTTATGGGAACGTTCAGTTCAACGATATAATGGCCGGTACCATCATTGATCAAGGTTCAAAAAGACCCAATGAGATAACGGTTGACCTTTCTTATTCATTAAAATTGAGTGAAAGCTTTGCAATGTCGGTAGCGGGAAGATTTTTGAGATCCGATTTAAAAATTCACACCGATATGGATGCTACTTCAGCCAACAGCTTGGGTGTCGATATAGCTGGATTCTACCAAAGTTCAGTCTTTGATCTGGGGAATTTTGACGGATTGATCAGAGCAGGATTCAATATTTCCAATATTGGACCCAGACTCAAGTA
>CAJXEG010000065.1 GCA_913052425.1 uncultured Flavobacteriaceae bacterium
TAAAATCGAAAGATTGATTTTGCCATGAGGCCTTGCGATCAAAGCTGTTGTAATTAAAATCCCCATTGATAACAATTTTTTTGGAGGGAGTGATTTTGCCATTCAACTCTATTCCATTTACCCTTTTGGTGCCCAAATTCTCAGGCCCACTCACACTGATGTTATTTTGAAATGTAGTGACCGATTCGATGGTATTGGTGGTATACAACTGGTATAAACTCATGTTTAGTGAAGTGATTCCCTTGAGGTAAATGGCCGATATTTCGTAGGAGTCTGAATATTCAGATCTCAAATTGGGGTTTCCTTTTCTGTAGTTAAAACTGTTGCGAATGTTGAAGAATGGGTTCAGATCCCACAATCGCGGTCGGTAAATCCTTCTGGAATAACCCGCCTGTAGGGAAAAGCTTTTACTGAACTTATAAGAGGTATTCATCGAAGGAAACAAATCGGTAAAATTCTGCTTGTTTTTTTCATCGGTATTGACCAAAAGCGTATTGACACGGGTGTTTTCAGTCCTCAATCCAAGCTGTACACCCCAAGTATCAGACTCGTAGGCCACCATTACATAGACGCCCATAACCCCTTGAACGAATTCAAAGACATTGGTCAAACCGGTATTGACCATCCATTGACCGTCCAATTCGTCCTTGACTTCAAAATCATTACTTACATCATTGTTGGCATATTGAAAGCCTCCCTCTACTTTCCAAACCTCTCCAAAAGGATGGGTATAATCCAATTTGAATGTGTGAACCGCTTCGCGAAAAAAGGTACTGGTTTGTTGATCGTCAAAGATGTCGGAGCCCAATACGGTCGTATTGAAGAATTCCGAACTTTGATCTTTGCTAAAGAGATTGCCGGTAGCACTAAAAATCAAATCGTGATCTTCATCATCCAAAAAATCTCTCTTGTAAATGAATTCATATTGATATTTGGGATTGCCGGCAGTTGTTACCTCCTCGCGGTTCCATTCTGAGGTCAGTTGGGTATTGTTTTGATATTTTTTGACATTGGTATTGGAAGGCTGATCCTCTGCTTCAAAAGCATAAAAACCGGACAGGTTGATTACATTTTGTGGATTGATGTAATAATCTGTTCCCAGTATGATGTTGTAAAATTCTTCGTTTCGATACTGGGTTCCCTCGGTCAAGACCTGAGTGTTGGTCAGGAAGTTATCGTTTTTATTCTTCCCCTCTCGTGGGTAATTTCTTACACCATAGCCTATTTGGGTAAACAGATTGAACTTTTCGGTACGTCGATTGAGACTCAGGCCGACACTGTTGTTGTCCGGTTGCCCATAGTTGAGGGTAAAAGAACCATTGATCCCCTTCCTTTCATCTTTTTTGATTACTATATTTATGATTCCTGCTGTTCCTTCTGCTTCATACTTGGCAGAGGGATTGGTGATTACTTCGACTTTTTCAATCATCTCGGCAGTAATGGATCCTAAAGCATTTCCTCCCTCAGAGGTCAGTACAGAGGGTTTTCCGTTGATCAAAATTTGAACGCCAGCGTTGCCCCTAAGTCTGACTTGCCCTTCAATACTTACGGTAACAGAGGGAACATTGTCCAAAACTTCCAAGGCACTTGCCCCCGCACTGCTTAAATCTTTTCCTACATTAAAAACCCTTTTGTCGAGTTTAAACTCCATCGTTGATTTCTCTCCTCTAACCTCCACTTCATTCAGCATTTCTGACTGTTCGCTTAGTGCTATTGTGCCTAAATCTATACCCTTGCCATTGATCCTAATGTCCTCTCTTCTAAGGGTTTTATAGCCAATGAAACTGATCTCCAGATAAATGTCTCTCAATGGAGACAAGACAGTAAAAGAGCCATCGTCGGTAGTGGTGACTCCGGTAATGGTTTCGAGACTGGATTTATCTCCTACTACAACGGTGGCAAAAGGAATGGGTTGTTGAGACGATTGGTCAACAATAACGCCTTTAATTTCATAAGTGTTTTGCTGCGCAAACAAATGGGAAAGGCTGAGGAGTAAACAAAGTAGGATGTTGGTTTTTTTCAATTATTGAAGAGTTTATGTATTGGATAAGTATTGTCTCCAATAGTTTAATAAAAAAGTTTTTTTATTTAATTAAATGTGTTTTCAAAGTTTCCGATTATTGTAACTTTCGTTGTGAATATATTGAAAATCGTCAAACATGATCCTAGAACTTAAAAAACTTTTTGGAAACATCTTTGAAGCGGCACTCATCCAAGAAATTGCAAATGTGGGTACAGTCAAAGAGGTTCCTGAGGATTTTATGATGATCGACATAGGGGAACAGATCAAGGGAGTTCCTTTGATGATTTCTGGAGCCATAAAAATTTCGCGGGAGAATGAAAATGGAGAGGAATTACTATTGTACTATCTCGAAGAGGGAGACTCCTGTACACTCACTTTTGGATGGGAAATGGGAACCGGCAGGAGTAAAATCAGAGCGGTATCGGAATTGCCCTCAAAACTAGTCATGATTCCAACCGATCGAGTAAAAGATTGGGAAGCAAAATACCCCAGTTGGAGGAGCTTTCTTTTCCGCAGCTATCAAATCCGAATGGATGAGTTAATCGACACCCTTGACAGTCTTGCCTTTGACAGGCTTGAAAAAAGACTGATGGACTATATGGTAGAGAAAAAAAGAGTTAATGGAAAAAATGAATTACTCATTACCCACCAGAACATTGCTCAAGAGTTACACAGTTCCCGGGTGGTCATTTCTCGTTTGCTCAAGAAACTGGAGCAATGCGGTAAAATTCAACTCAAAAGAAATAAAATTGTCGTAAGATGACTTGTGTAACCTAAGTTACCCTAAGTTCTTTAGGAGAACCGTATTTTTGATTTATAAAAAAATAAAATGCGAGGGTATTCCCCCTTTTTGGAATGGATCAAAAATTACGATATAACTCTGTTTAAAGGAGATTTATCAGCGGGTATTACTGTGGGGGTATTGCTGATTCCTCAAGGAATGGCCTATGCGATGATTGCCGGGCTTCCTCCGGTCTATGGACTTTATGCCGGTATTATTCCACAAATCATATACGCATTGATGGGCAGCTCACCTCAGCTTTCTATGGGTCCAGTGGCGATGGATTCGCTTTTGGTCGCAACCGCCATCAATACCATGGCCGTGGTAGATGCGGATCATTATATTTCTTTGGCTATCTTTTTGGCTTTGTTCATTGGGATGATTCAACTTTTCTTGGGGTTTTTAAAGTTTGGGTTTTTTGTTAACTTTTTGTCCAAACCCGTGATCAACGGATTTACCTCTGCTGTAGCCATTATCATCGGTTTAAGTCAATTAAATCATATGTTGGGCATTGATATCCCTTACAATAGTTTACTGCACAAAATCATACAATCCGTCTGGTATGCCGATGTCAATGTCCACCTCCCTTCGCTATTGATCACAATCGCGAGTATTGTTCTAATTTTATCACTTAAAAAATTTTCTAAAAGAATTCCCGGTACTTTGGTCGTTGTCATTCTGGCTACGGTACTGGCCTCAAAAATGAACTGGGGTGCATTGGGGGTAAAAACAGTGGGGTTCATTCCCGAAGGCTTTCCTTCCATTGGCCTACAATGGATCTCTGTAGAGGAAATTTACCAACTGATGCCCATGGCGTTGACCTTGGCTTTAATCGCATTTTTAGAAGCCATTTCGGTTGCCAAAGCAGTTGAATTCGAAGAAAAAAAAGAAACCGTCCAACCCAATCAGGAACTTATAGCCTTGGGAACCGCCAATATATTAGGTTCTGTCTTTCAGGCCTATCCCACTACAGGAAGTTTTTCCCGAACTGCCGTAAGTCAACAATACGGAGCCAAAACTGGAGTAGCCTCATTGGTCAGTGCTGCTCTGGTAGCTTTGACCCTGTTGTTTTTTACCGATCTCTTTTATCATCTGCCCAAAGCTGTTTTGGGGGCCATTATACTAACATCGGTTGTTCAAATGATCAAGCTCGAATATCCTTATCACCTTTGGAAAACCCACCGTGAGGAATTTTTTGTTCTGCTCTTTACCTTTTTGCTTACCCTTTTTGTAGGCATCAAAGAAGGAATCCTTTTTGGGATATTGATCTCCCTATCGTTGATGGTTTACCGTTCTTCTCAACCCCATATTGCTGTTTTGGGACGGATCAAAGGCACCTCACATTTTAGAAACGTACTGCGGTTCTCGGAAGAAGTTCAAACCTTTCCGGGCATATTGATCCTTAGGTTTGATGGACAGCTTTTTTTTGGAAACGGATCCTATTTTACAAAGCAGATCAACGAGGGAATTGAAAATCAAAAAGAAACGATCAATCATCTGGTAATCGATGCCGGACCCATCAACTATATCGATGCCAGTGCCTCCTCGACATTACACTTATGGATTGAAGGTCTAAAACAAAAAAATATTACGGTATTGTGGGTCAAGGCCATTGGTCCAATAAGGGATATTTTTTACCGGGACGGCCTGGTCAAAATCATCGGAAAAAGAAATTTTTTCTCTAGTTTAGACACTGCAATCAAGCATATCGAGGGAGAAGAAATTCCAAAAATAGAAAAACGAATTTCCAATCAGCGTAATCATAGACGACATAGAAAATGAAAGTAGAGCAAATTTACACGGGATGTTTGGCTCAAGGAGCTTACTATATCGAAAGTGAGGGGGAAGTGGCAATCATAGACCCCTTGAGGGAGATATCCCCATATGTAGAAAAAGTGAAGAAAAACAAGGCAAAAATCAAATACATTTTTGAAACCCATTTTCATGCCGATTTTGTAAGCGGACACCTTACGCTTTCTAAGGAAACCGGTGCACCCATCGTATTTGGACCCAATGCCGACCCGGATTTTGATGCCATCATTGCCAAAGATGGACAGGAATTCTCATTAGGAAACACTACCATAGTGGCAATACATACCCCCGGACACACCATTGAAAGCACTACTTATTTGCTGAGAGACTATGCGGGTAAAGACATCGCCATTTTTAGTGGAGACACCCTTTTCTTGGGAGATGTAGGACGCCCTGATTTGGCGCAAAAATCAGAAAACATGACCCAAGACGAGTTGGCAGGATTGCTTTTTGACAGTCTGAGAAATAAAATTATGCCCTTATCTGATGAGGTGGTAATTTACCCAGCCCATGGGGCGGGTTCGGCCTGTGGTAAAAATATGATGAAAGAGACCGTAGATACTCTGGGGAATCAAAAGAAAATGAATTATGCCCTTAGACAAGACATGACCCGTGAGGAGTTTATTAAAGAGGTTACCGACGGATTGTTGCCTCCCCCTCAATACTTTCCATTAAACGTTAAAATGAATAAGTCCGGTTACGACGACATAGAAAAAGTTTTGGATCGGGGGATGAAAAGTTTGACCCCTGAAGCTTTTGAAGTTTTGGCCAACGAAGCTGAGGCACTCATTCTGGATGTGAGACACCAAAATGACTTTGTCAAAGGGCATATTCCACAAAGTGTTTTTATAGGCTTGGACGGAGGCTTTGCCCCCTGGGTGGGCGCTCTTGTTGGAGACGTGAGCCAACCCCTTTTGATCATAACTCCCGAAGGAAGAGAAGAAGAGACCATCACCCGATTGTCCAGAGTCGGGTTCGACAATACCTTAGGCTATTTAGAAGGTGGTTTTGAAGCTTGGAAAAAGACAGGTAAAGAGTACGATATGATCAGTGGGATCAATGCAGAAGAACTAGAGTCTTTGGTTAAAGACAATGGTGTTCCCGTTTTTGATGTTCGAAAAGAAAGTGAGTATGTTTCCGAACATATCCACAATGCCTCCAATGCCCCTTTGGACTTTCTCAATGATCATCTTAACCAATTTCCGGAGAAAGAGCCTTTTTATATCCATTGCGCTGGTGGCTATCGAAGTGTTATTGCTGCCTCCATCCTAAAAAAAAGAGGAATTCACAACCTGGTCGATGTTCAGGGTGGGTTTAAAGCCATCAAAGAGACAGGTCTGGAGCTTTCAGACTACATTTGTCCAACCACTATTAAAAATTAAGAATGAAGGAGTTTTTAACACAACCATGGCCCTGGTATTTTGGAGGTGCCATGATCTCAATTGTACTTTTATTATTGATCTGGTCGGGCAAAACCTTTGGAATGTCTTCCAACCTCCGCACCCTTTGCTCAATGATGGGAGCCGGAAAAAAAGTTTCTTTTTTTGATTTTGACTGGAAGGCACAACAATGGAACTTGATTGTATCACTGGGTGTAATACTGGGCGGTTTCATTGCCTCAAACTTTATTGCCAGCACCAACGCTGTAGCCATCTCCCAAAACACAGTGGATCAATTGGCTGCCATGGGCATTGATGATGCTGGGAAAAGTTTTCTGCCCCAACTCCTTTTTTCCAACGGTGCTTTTACAAACCCATACATCCTTCTTTTTCTTGTAATCGGAGGTTTTTTGGTAGGTTTTGGAGCGCGATATGCTGGCGGTTGTACCTCTGGACATGCCATCTCAGGATTGTCCAACATGCAATTACCATCATTGATCGCTGTAATTGGCTTCTTCATTGGAGGTGTTTTGGTCAATCATTTTATTCTACCATTACTTCTTTAATTTTAGTTATATGAAAACAATTGTCTTTTTTGCTGTTGGTGTATTATTTGGAATCACACTATACATGTCTGAAGTATCCTCTTGGTTTAGGGTTTTTGAGATGTTCCGTTTTGAATCCTTTCATATGTATGGGGTCATTGGCTCTGCCTTGTTTTTTGGAACCATCATTACTTTTATCATCAAAAAATTAAAACTCAAATCCTTTTTGGACAATGCTCCAATAAGCATCCCCAACAAAGAAAAAGTCTGGAAACGCTATTTGTTTGGCGGGATAATTTTTGGCTGTGGATGGGCCATTTCAGGGGCTTGTCCCGGCCCAATGTTTTCCCTTTTGGGAGCAGGGTTTCTTCCCATTGTCATTGTCATTTTCTCTGCAACTTTTGGTACTTTTATTTACGGTTTGCTTCAATCCAAACTGCCGCATTAAAACTTTTTTTTAAAGTATGAGAACTCTACTGCCCCTTTTTGGTTTGATCCTATTGATCGGATGTAAAAATGCTCTGCCCAAAACAGAAAAGAGTAACCCTCCCAATATCATCTACATTATGGCCGATGATCTGGGTTATGGAGATATAGGGGGCTATGGTCAAACCCTTTTTACTACCCCCAACCTGGATCGATTGGCCCAAGGAGGCATGCGCTTTTTACAACACTATTCCGGCTCAACCGTTTGCGCTCCTTCGAGATCGGCACTGATGACAGGCCAACATACCGGCCATACTTTTATTAGGGGGAATTCGGAGAGAGGTTCTACCCTGGAGAACGAGGGGCAATATCCATTGGCCTCTAAAGAACTTACCATCGCAGAGGTACTCAAAGAAGCGGGCTACCGCACTGGAGCCTTTGGCAAATGGGGAC
>CAJXEG010000066.1 GCA_913052425.1 uncultured Flavobacteriaceae bacterium
TGGAGGCGATCCAAGACCCTCCAAAGGAGTAAAAATTCCCCCAGCGGGTGTCTTTAGAAAATTTGGTGGATCCATCCCTTCTAAAAGATACTTCTGCAAAATAGGTGTTGTCGTAGTTGTAACTCACACGGGTAATGGCACTTAAGATTCGCTCTTCGTTGATGGCTCCACCAACGGTTTCAGGAACGGTGCTTCCATTCAATACTTTTACATTGGGCAAAAAACCTGTCCCTTGGGATTCCATTAGGTTTTGTTCCGAACGGTAGGATTCAAAGATGGCATCGGCATTGAAGGTGTGTAATTCAAAACTGTTGTTGTAGCTGAGTGTCTGAATGGCATTCAATGTGGTGAAGAAGTCCCGATCTTGAGAAACCCTTCCTTGTACGGTCGAGGCAGAACCAAACCTGTTGTGGGTGTATCTGAAGTTATCCAGGGTGGCCCTTTCGTAAAAAATATTCGATTTAAAGTTTAACTCCGGTAGGAGCTTGATTTTGATATAACCATTCATTGAGGCGTAGGTTCTGGTTTTTAGTATTTCGTTGTTGATGATGGCACCCAGACCATTTTCGTTGGGTAGGCGTGGTCTGACCCCATTGACCGCTTGGCTGTTGTTGCTTCCGTAGTCCAATACGGGCAAGCCCCCTGCATCATTGAATAGTGTTCCATCGCTCTGTCTTCTGTAGAGTGGATAATAACTTGGGATGGTGTAAATCCACTGAATGGAATTGGAATAACTTGAACCGGATTGGTTGGGGGAATTTTGTTTTGACGTAGAGTAAGAGATGTTGAGTCCGGATTTGATGTAATCATTGACCTCAGTATCGAGGTTGACCCGGGTGGCAAAACGTTCGAAATAAGTGGTCTTGACTTGTCCTTGCTCTTTGATGTAGTTGGTTCCCATATAGAAGGTGGTTTTTTCACTTCCTCCTAAAATGGACAAACCGTGTTGTCTTTTATAGGCGTTGTTGTTGAGAATCACCCCTTTCCAATCGGTGTTCCAGGCAGGAGTTCCAGTGAGGTTTCCTTGGCTGTCAACGGGTTGTTCTACACCATAGGGGTTATAGGACAAGGCAGAAACCAGGTTGGAGGAGGCAGCAGCTCCGGCGGCATCAGCCGACAACTCATTGGTATAAATCTCCTTGTTGCGGTAGGCTTCCCAAAAAAATCGGGTGTAATCTTCAATCCCCAATAGATCGTGCATGGGGACGGCCATCTTAGAATTTCCATAGACCGTACTTAGGGAGATTTTTGTGGGGGTTTCTCTTGATCCCGATTTTGTGGTTACAATGATGACCCCGTTGGCTCCACGAGAACCGTATAGTGAAGTGGATGAAGCGTCTTTGAGGACAGAAATGGATGCTACCTGCTCTTGGGCAATACTATTGAGGTTGCCGTTGAAGGGAGCACCGTCAACAATGATCAGCGGAGCGGCGGAGGCATTGATCGAGCCTACCCCTCTGATCCTGATGGTGGGATTGGTTCCCGGAACTCCTCCGGTATTGACCACATTGATCCCCGGTACACTTCCTTGAATGGCTTGGGTGATGGTGGTGGCTGGTTGGGACTGTATGTCACTCTCGGAAATGACCGCTACCGATCCTACAATGGATTGTTTGGATTGGGTTCCATAGGCCACGATCACCACTTCCTCCAATTCATTGGCAGGAACAAGCGATATGTTGATTGGATTTTCGGCATCAGCCAACATTGATTGTGCTTGATAGCCAACATAGCTGTATTCTAAGGTGGCTCCTTCCAAAACTTCAATGGTATAGTTTCCATCAAAATCGGTTGATACACCATTGACGGTTCCCAATTCTATAACGGTGGCACCCGGCAATGGCATCCCATATTCGTCATAGATGACTCCACTGACCGTAATGTTTTGTTGGGACAAAAGTGTAAAAGGAGCAAACGAAGCCAGAATCAGGCAAATCAATAAATGTTTCATAAATATAGTTAACAGTTTTCGAAATTCAATTGAATTTAAAATTGATTCAGAGAATTAAGAAAAGTGCGTAAAGGTATGAATATCCATTCGATATATACAAATTCATTGTTAATCCCAACCAGAGTAAATAGATGGTATTAAAAAACCACCCATAGGTGGTTTTTTAATTAGATAGTGAAACAGTTTTTTTAATTTACATCCCACCAAACTTTATCAGTTATTTTGTTTGGTGAGGATGTGACTTTATTAAGTTGTTCTGAAGTGTTACTGATCTCAGAATTGGGGTAAGGCAACTTAGCGGGAATTTGATCTACTAGTGCATCTTTATGAACTTTCAATTCGGGTTGATCTAATCTTCTCCATTCTGCCCAGGCTTCTAATCCATTCATGTATAAACTAACCCATTTTTGATAACCGATTGATTTTTTCCAATTCGAAGCGTTATAGGGTTGACTTTCGACATAGGCCTCAACTTTAGCAGTTGAGTTTGGGAGGCAAAAAAGGGATATGTAAAAGAATAAATGATGACAACATTTTGTCGGGGTCAATTTTTTTTAAAAAAACTACAAAATTTGGGGTCTAAGGGTTTGAATAGAAGAAATTATTTTCTACATTTGCACGCCCATAAAAATGGGGTTTTTTATAAAATATATGCCAACGATAGCACAATTAGTACGAAAAGGAAGAGTCACCATTACCAAGAAGAGTAAATCGGCGGCTTTGGATTCGTGTCCACAAAGACGTGGTGTTTGTACCCGAGTGTACACCACTACACCCAAAAAACCGAATTCAGCGATGCGTAAAGTCGCAAGGGTTCGTTTGACCAATGGCAAAGAGGTCAATGCATACATACCCGGAGAAGGACACAACCTCCAAGAGCACTCGATAGTATTGGTTCGTGGCGGAAGAGTTAAGGATTTACCGGGAGTCCGTTATCACATTGTAAGAGGGGCACTCGACACCGCCGGTGTTGAAGGTCGCCTACAACGCCGTTCTAAATATGGCGCCAAAAGACCTAAGAAATAGCCTTAATTCCTTAATGACTAATTATGAGAAAAAGACAAGCTAAAAAACGCCCCCTGCTGCCCGATCCAAAGTTCAACGACCAACTGGTCACTCGTTTTGTAAACATGTTGATGTGGGATGGTAAAAAATCTACCGCCTTCAATATCTTTTATGATGCCATGGTAATTGTAGAAGAGCGCAACCAAGATGAAGAAAAAACACCTTTGGAATTGTGGAAAGACGCCCTGTCCAATGTTATGCCTCATGTGGAGGTAAGGAGCAGAAGGGTAGGAGGTGCTACATTTCAAATACCCATGCAAATTCGACCCGATCGAAAAGTTTCCCTGGCCATGAAGTGGTTGATCACTGCTGCCCGTAAGCGAAACGAAAAATCGATGGCCCTCCGTCTTGCCCAGGAGGTTTTGGCCGCAGCCAAAGAGGAAGGCGCTGCCGTGAAAAAAAGAGTCGATACCCACAAAATGGCCGAGGCCAACAAAGCTTTCTCACACTTTAGATTTTAATCAAAAATGGCAAGAGATTTAAAATACACTCGTAACATCGGTATTGCTGCACACATTGATGCAGGAAAGACAACCACCACCGAAAGGATTTTGTTTTATACCGGTGTGAGTCACAAAATAGGTGAAGTGCACGATGGTGCTGCCACCATGGACTGGATGGAGCAGGAACAAGAAAGAGGGATCACCATTACCTCTGCTGCGACCACCTGTACATGGCAATTTCCAACAGAACAAGGCCAACCCACTGCAGACGCCAAGGGTTATCACTTCAATATAATCGATACCCCCGGCCACGTAGATTTTACGGTGGAGGTTAACCGATCACTCCGAGTACTGGATGGATTGGTTTTTTTATTTTCGGCCGTTGATGGTGTTGAGCCACAGTCTGAAACCAACTGGCGTTTGGCGGACAACTACAAAGTGCCCCGTATTGGATTTGTCAATAAGATGGACAGACAAGGGTCTAATTTCCTCAATGTTTGCCAGCAAGTCAAAGACATGCTCAAGTCCAATGCTGTTCCTATTGTATTGAACATTGGAGACGAGGAAGATTTTAAAGGGATCGTTGATTTGGTGAAAAACCGAGCCATCGTATGGCACGAAGACAACTTTGGGTCAACTTTTGATGTTATCGATATACCCGAAGACCTAAAAGAAGAGGCTGAGTCACTCAGAGGTCAACTCATAGAAGCAGTTGCTGAATACGATGAAAACCTCTTGGAAAAATATTTTGAAGATCCGGATTCCATTACAGAAGACGAAGTACACAATGCATTGAGGGCTGCGACTCAGGAAATGAGTATCATTCCTATGATCTGTGGATCTTCTTTTAAAAACAAAGGTGTACAGTTTTTGCTGGATGCTGTTTGTCGTTATTTGCCTTCACCCGAAGACAAGGATGCCATCGTAGGTACCGATCCTGATACGGGCAATGAGATTGCCAGAAAACCTGAGGTCAGCGAACCTTTTTCTGCCCTGGCTTTTAAAATTGCTACCGACCCTTATGTAGGTCGTTTGGCTTTCTTTAGAGCCTATTCGGGGAGATTGGATGCTGGATCATACGTATTGAACAACCGTACGGCTAAGAAAGAACGTATTTCACGAATCTATCAAATGCACTCCAACAAACAAAACGCCATTGATTTTATCGAAGCAGGTGACATTGGTGCTGCAGTTGGATTTAAAGATATTAAAACCGGAGATACTTTGTCTGCGGAGAAATCTCCCATCATTTTGGAAAGCATGGACTTCCCTGATCCTGTGATCGGGATTGCTGTTGAACCCAAAACCAAAGCCGATGTGGACAAACTCGGAATGTCTTTGGCCAAACTCGCCGAAGAAGATCCTACCTTCCAGGTAAAAACCGACGAAGCTTCCGGACAAACGGTGATCTCCGGAATGGGAGAATTGCACTTGGACATTATCATCGATCGATTGAGACGTGAGTTCAAGGTGGAAGTCAACCAAGGACAGCCTCAGGTGGAGTACAAAGAAGCGCTAACGGCTGTGGCCGATCATCGTGAAGTGTACAAAAAACAAACCGGTGGTCGTGGTAAATTTGCGGATATCGTATTTACACTTGAGCCTGCTGAAGAAGGAAAAGTAGGTTTGGAGTTCGTCAATGAAATCAAAGGAGGTAATATTCCTAAAGAATACATTCCCTCTGTAGAAAAAGGATTTAGAGATTCCATGAAAAACGGACCTTTGGCTGGATTTGAAGTGGATGCGATGAAAGTAACCCTAAAAGACGGATCTTTCCACCCTGTCGATTCCGATTCACTTTCTTTTGAACTGGCTGCTAAACTTGGATTCAAAGAATCAGCAAGAGCTGCCCGAGCGGTGATCATGGAACCCATCATGAAACTTGAGGTATTGACTCCTGAAGAAAACATGGGGGATATAGTTGGGGATTTGAACCGACGCAGAGGACAGGTGAACTCAATGGATGACAGAGCCGGTTCCAAAGTGGTTAAAGCAGAAGTTCCATTGTCGGAAATGTTTGGATATGTTACTTCCTTAAGAACGCTTTCTTCGGGTCGTGCGACCTCTACCATGGAATTTGACCACTACGCCGAAACACCGTCTAATATATCTGAAGGGGTGATTGCTGAAATTAAAGGGAATAACGCATAAAGCTTAAATAATGAGCCAAAAAATCAGAATAAAATTAAAATCTTACGATCACAACTTGGTGGACAAGTCTGCCGATAAAATTGTAAAGACGGTAAAAACAACCGGTGCAGTGGTAACAGGTCCCATTCCTTTACCTACGCACAAGAAAATTTTTACAGTATTGCGTTCTCCACACGTAAATAAAAAATCTAGAGAACAATTCAAGTTACATTCATATAAACGATTGCTGGACATCTATAGTTCCTCATCCAAGACCATCGATGCTTTGATGAAGTTGGAATTGCCCAGTGGCGTTGAAGTAGAGATCAAAGTATAATTATAAAACAAAAATAAATGTCTGGGTTAATAGGAAGAAAAATCGGTATGACCAGTCTCTTTGACGAAAAAGGGAAAAACATCCCTTGTACGGTATTGGAGATGGGGCCATGCGTGGTTACCCAAGTCAGAACCAAAGCGGTTGACGGGTATGATGCACTTCAACTGGGTTTCGATGACAAGGCAGAAAAAAGGGCCACCAATGCCTCCAAAGGGCATTTCAAAAAAGCAAATACGGCACCTAAGAAAAAGCTCGTCGAATTCCGGAATTTTGAAGAAGAACACAAACTGGGAGATACCATCACGGTAGATCATTTTAATGAAGGAGAATTTGTCGATGTTTCGGGCACTTCCAAGGGAAAAGGATTCCAGGGGGTGGTCAAACGTCATGGATTTGCCGGGGTTGGACAGGCCACACACGGTCAACACAACCGACTCAGAGCGCCGGGTTCCATTGGAGCAGCTTCTTATCCTGCACGTGTATTTAAGGGCATGCGTATGGCCGGTCAGACCGGTAACGTAAAAGTAAAGGTGCAAAACCTTGCTGTGGTTAAAGTGGTCACCGAAAAAAATCTTTTGGTGGTGAAAGGCTGTATTCCCGGTCACAAAAATTCATATGTAATCGTTCAGAAATAATGGAATTATCAGTACTTAACATTAAAGGAAAAGAGACCGGCAGAAAGGTCAAGTTGAACCCATCGGTTTTTGGGATTGATCCAAACGATCACGCCATTTATCTGGATGTAAAACAACATTTGGCCAACAAACGTCAGGGAACCCACAAGTCTAAGGAAAGAGCCGAGATTGTGGGAAGTACCCGCAAGATCAAAAAACAAAAGGGAACAGGTACCGCCCGAGCTGGTAGTATCAAGAGTCCAATCTTTCGTGGTGGAGGCCGAATCTTTGGCCCAACCCCCAGGGACTACAACCAGAAAGTCAACAAAAAAGTCAAAAGACTGGCCCGAAAATCTGCTCTCAGTATCAAGGCAAAAGAAAAGTCCATTTTGATCGTTGAAGATTTTCAAATGGACGCTCCCAAAACTTCAGCCTATAACGAGGTGCTGAAAGCCTTGGGCCTGGGGGACAAAAAGTCTTTGGTGGTCTTGGGTGAACCAAATAATAACGTATATTTGTCGTCTCGAAATTTGGGGGACTCTAAAGTTGTAATTAACTCAGAATTAAGTACTTACCAGATAACAAACGCCAGCAGTCTGGTCTTGTTTGAAAGTGCTATAGCCGAAATTGAGACCATTTTAAACAAAGCCTAACGCAATGGATATTTTAATAAAACCTATAATCACCGAAAAAGCCACTACTGCAAGTGAGCTTCACAATTGTTATAGTTTTTTGGTCAATACCAAAGCAAATAAGGTGGAGATCAAAAAAGCTGTAGAAGCGGCCTATGGTGTCTCTGTTGAGAAAGTTAGAACCCTCAACTACGGCCCAGAAAGAAAAACAAAA
>CAJXEG010000067.1 GCA_913052425.1 uncultured Flavobacteriaceae bacterium
ACTGGCAATTAAAAAAATACTAGGGCTATTTGAAGATGTGGTTTTCTACAGTTCCATAAAAATGAGTACTGGACTCGTCTTATTTCTTTTTTGGTGGGCAAGTATTTTTCTATGCGGCGAGCTGCTATGGGGGTGGAAAATCGCCCTGAGTGTAACAATGAGTTGTGTAGGTCTATTGTATATTAGGCAAATACTATCAATAAAATATTTATAATAGTTTTCCCTTATATCAATCTTTTTTATACCGTATAAATACCTAAATAATTCATCTATTATATTTATTAATAGTTTTTAACGATTATAAAATGAAATATGATTGTAATTTTCTATTAATCCTGGTTGGACTCGTGATACTTTAGACTAGTACTCGGTGTAGAAAATCTCCAGCTTCAGCCCTCCTTTGGGGGGATCTTTGCTTTCAGAGCCGTGGAGAATAACCCCCCTTGGGTTTAGAATTGCTGTGGCCGGGTAATCGATAAAATCTTGGTCAACGGTTTCTGCACTTTTGGAACCGATGAAATTAAGCCCATTGGAAGGAACCAGTCCCAGCCTGACATTGGTAGAGTCGTCTGTAATTAGACGATTGACATGATCCGTAATTCTAAATTTGTAACGATATGGCTTATCGGCATCATCCAGTTCTAAAATTCCTCCATAGATGTATTTGTCCCTGTTCTTGACCGTGTTGTTTACCGTATTATCAATACTGAAATCGGTAATAGGAATTCCATAATCGTACTTGTACAAATAGAGTCGATCGGGAAATTGAGATGGGTCCAGTGGATTGTATTGATCTTGATCTATATACAATACCAAATTCGCCTCATTGATCACCCATTGATTGTTCCTTATATCTTCCAATAATTGGTCTCCCTGGCCATCTTCTTCAAATAATCTCAATGTGGAAAACAACCCATTTCCACTGAGGTAGATGCGCTGGGAAGGCTTATCAGCTTGACCGGCAAGAATCTCTTGATCAATCTGGGCATTTGAGTTTGTGTTTTTAATGGTGCTGAAATTCAACCCAATACTGATCAGAAAAGTTTTTGACTTCGTCTCTGTGACATCGTCAGAAATATCGTCTTCGGTGCCATTGGTGTCCACTTGGTCGTAATCATATTCAATTCTGATTCTGGAATTAGCCATGTCCAATAGCATGTATAATTCGTCATCAAAAATGTCGGCCTTGATTATAAGACCTCTCAAGTGTTTAGAGAAATTATCATCATTCGAAAAAACCGTTTCACCTTCTTGATCCAAAATTTTTTCCTGAAAAAAGGGTCTGTTCAAAGGAATTCTTATTCTAGGGGTTAGACGAGTTTCTATGGTTTCGCGTTCATCAACATCTTCGGTGTCAGGATCGTCTTCTTCATAATTGAATCGCAGCTCTTCAAAATTGAGTTGATAAGGGCCATCGTGCAGGGTTTCTCCAAAAAACCCACTTTCAAAATAATCCGTATTGGAAAAGAATTTTGAATTTTTCTCAAAATCAGTAGCGGGATCATATTGGGATAAGTAATATTTGAGTTCATAAACTTTTAGATCAAAACGGGCATCACGGTTTCCATAAATGGAATCGATTTCATAGATTTTATTTTCGTGATCGTAGGTCTTGTTATCTTGATCAACGTCGTCCAAAATACCATCCCCGTCACTGTCATCACTCAAAGGATTGAGGTTGTTGGTGCTTTCTGTGTAATCACTGATGCCATCACCGTCGGTGTCGCTCTCTCGATCATCGGGGTCAAGATCCAAAACATCAATCACACCATCACCGTCCCTATCTTCGGTATTGTTAAAAAAAGGGATTTCGAGATAGACCTCAGTAATGGTTTCTTTTTCGTCAATTACAGCAACATTGTCTTTGTCTCCTTCATCTTCTCTCTTTTGAGTGTAGTTACCAAAAACGGGGTTTTGGCTTACCGAAAGCTTGGCCGTGATGCTGGCCTCGGTAGTCCCCAGACCAGGCAGGCGAATTTTACCGAGTTGCGCCAAGGGAAGACCATCGGTCTGAAAATAATTTACCTTACTCTGGTAGGAGTAGATTGGAGCATTAAAAGATTTTGACTCAAGGGCCGTAGAAAGTAAAAGTTCAGATCCTGCAGCGTGGTATTCCTTATCACATGAAAAAACCATCAGGGATAATGCCAAAAGAACAGTCACACGGTTGATGAACATCCTCAAAAAATACATCCGTTGTTATAAAATATGGTTAGTATAGAATTGAATTAGCGCATCCTCATTTTGAGATTCTTGGTAATTTAGTCCCGGGATTTGTTTATCCTTAGAATATTTTTCAATGGACTTCGGAGTTTCGCCATCGGCAATTACATAGCCATCTGAAAAATTTAAGCTCAATTGCTCTAAATTCTCAAAACTTGCATTTTTCAGCGGTTCGATCAATTCATCCGAGATGCCATCAAAAGCCACTTTCTTATGAAATTGATCAGAAAGAACTCCATCAAAATCTTGAGCATAGACAGAAGTTACGATTTTGCTGTGGGCAAAGATTGGCTCATCTTTGTAATAGGTGTTGAGGTAGAGCGGAAAAAGACTGGTAAACCAACCGTGTAAATGAATTATGTCTGGAGACCAATTCAATTTTTTGACGGTTTCGATGACCCCTTTAGTAAAGAAAATCATCCTTTCATCATTGTCTGAAAAAAGTTTTTGATTTTCATCTCTTAACACAGCCCGTCTTTTGAAATATTCTTCATTATCAATAAAATAGACCTGCATTCTCTCTTTTGGAATGGAAGCTACCTTAATGATCAAAGGCATATCAACGTCGTTGATCACCAAATTCATTCCTGAAAGTCGAATTACCTCATGTAGCTGATGTCTTCTTTCGTTAATCAGACCATATCGAGGCATAAAAATCCGAGTTTGACCACCATGATCATTGATGCTTTTAGGGATTTTAAATGAATTGATCGCCTGATTGGTTTGTGGAAGGTATGGCAGCACTTCAGACGAGATATTCAGAACCTTTTTGTCTTTCATAAACTCTTTAAATAATCAAGGAGATTAAGTTTTGCGAAATTACGAAAATTAAACGGAATATGCTGAATTCTGTATCTTTACACCTGTTAATTTTTTACTAAATGAAGGTTTTCAACACTTCCCAATCCTTGGTTGAGCATTTATCAAATAAAACTCGACCACTTGGGATGGTTCCCACCATGGGCGCTCTTCACCCTGGACACTTGTCATTGATTGAAAGGGCTGTCAAAGAAAATCAAAGCGTTTTGATCAGTATTTTCATCAATCCTACCCAATTCGATGACAAAAACGATCTGGAGCGTTACCCTGTCAAAATTGATGCAGACTTGCGTTTGATTAAAGAAATCAGTGAAAAGGTCTTGGTATACGTTCCTAAAGTAGATGATATATATGGTAATATTGTGGAATCAAAATCCTTTGACTTGGCGGGATTAGATGAGGTCATGGAAGGTGAAAAAAGATCAGGGCATTTCCAAGGTGTGGCAACAGTGGTAACCCATTTTCTAAAAACATTCTCCCCAGATCACGCCTATTTTGGAGAAAAAGATTTTCAACAACTGCTGATTATAGAGCATGTCGTGCAATCCCTAAAGCTGCAAACCAAGATCATTGGATGCCCCATCATAAGAGAAAGCAATGGACTTGCTATGAGTTCCCGGAACAGCTTGTTGTCTGACGACCAACGGAAATTGGCCTCAAAATTGTTCGAGGCATTGCAATTTGCTAAGTCCAACGCCAAAAAAACACCCTATGGAACCCTCAAAAACATGGTCGCCGGTTTATTCGAAAAACACCATGAGTTGACCTTAGATTATTTTAAAATTGCAGATCCAAAAACATTAATAGAAATTCATTTGGAGGAGACTGTTGATCGAGGTCGGGGGTTTATCGCAGCCCATTTGGGAAAAATAAGGTTAATAGATAATTTGGATATGTCTTAAATCACTAAATTTGCCGCGTGTTAATAGAAGTTATAAAATCGAAAATTCACAGGGTCAAGGTTACCGATGCCGACTTGAGCTATATCGGAAGCATTACCATAGACAGAGACTTGATCGATGCTGCTAATTTTGTAGTGGGCGAAAAAGTACAAGTGGTAAACATCAATAATGGTGAACGACTAGAAACCTACATTATCGAAGGAAAAAGAGCAAGTGGAGAGGTAACCCTTAATGGTCCTGCCGCAAGAAAAGCTCAAAAAGGAGACATTATCATCATTGTTGGATATGCGCAAATGGAATTTGAAGCGGCCAAAAATTTTAAGCCTACCATTATTTTTCCTGACGAAAACACCAACCGTCTAAATTAAAATATTGAAGAAAGTCCTTTCACTTTCAAAAAAAATAATCCCTTTGGCAATTGGGATATTTTTTATTTATCTGAGCTATAGAAGTACAACCCCCGAAGACCGAAGCAATATTGTCAAATACATCCAAAATGCGGACTATCGTTTTGTATTCCTTTCTGCTTTTTTTGGAATATTAAGTCATATTTCCAGAGCCGTGCGCTGGCAATACCTACTGGCACCTCTAGGTTATCGCCCCAAAACAATCAATTCTATTCTGGCTGTATTAATCGGTTATTTCTCAAATCTGGGCATTCCCCGTTCGGGAGAATTACTCCGAGCTACGGCCATGGATCGCTATGAAAATATTCCTTTTCAAAAAGGCTTCGGTACTGTCATTGCAGAACGAGTGGTCGACCTTGCATTATTGATGATTTGCATCCTTCTGGCATTGGGACTGCAATATGATCTGATTGCCGATTATCTAAACCTTAAAGATTTGAACTTCTTTCAAACAGGAGTCAGCCTTATCATTTTAACGACAATATTCATCTTATTTCAAAAGTTTATCCATCAATCTAACCACCCCATTACGGAGAAAGTCAAACAATTTTTTCAGGGGATCTGGGAGGGAATGATTTCCATCAAATACATGAAAAACAAAGGGCTTTTTATTGCTCACACCATTTTTATTTGGACCATGTACGTATTGATGTTTTGGATCATCAAATTTTCCATTCCTGAAACGGTAAATTTGGGAATGAATGCAATGATCCCTGCTTTTGTCGTAGGGGGATTATCCATTTCTGCAACCAATGGAGGTATAGGGATCTATCCCTACTCCGTTTCTTTGGTATTGATTGCATATGGGATTTCTAAAGAATCAGGCTTGGCTTTTGGATGGATCACGTGGACATGTCAGACGCTTATGGTGGTGACTTTTGGCACCATGGCATTTTTTGCTTTACCTTTGGTCAATCGCCAAAAATAAAACTCGTTTTTTCCTATTGTCGTTATGAGTAAAGTCAAAACCTCTTTCTTTTGTCAAAGCTGCGGGACGCAACACGCACAATGGCAAGGCCAGTGCAACTCCTGTAAACAATGGAATACCCTGACAGAAGAGGTGGTGGAAAAGCCAGACAAAAAAAATTGGAAAAGTAAAAATAAAGCCGGCAAAATTTCAAAGCCCCTTAAAATCAATCAGATTGAAATTTCCTCGGAGTCAAGAATAAACACTGGAGATGCTGAATTGAATCGCGTGTTGGGGGGTGGAATCATTCCCGGAGCGCTCATGCTTTTGGGAGGAGAGCCCGGAATTGGGAAGTCTACACTCTTGTTGCAAATTGCCATGACCGTGGGTTGCAAGGTCCTTTATGTCTCCGGAGAAGAAAGCCAGCGTCAAATCAAGATTCGCTCCGACCGAATGGATGCCTCTTCAGATCAATGTTATGTGCTGAGTGAAACAAAGACCCAAAATATCTTCTCACAAATTGAAAATTTGGCCCCTGAGTTGGTGGTTATTGATTCTGTACAAACTTTACATACCGATTATATCGACAGCAGTCCCGGGAGTGTTTCTCAAATCAAAGAATGTACCGCAGAATTCATCAAATTTGCCAAGGAGACTCATGTACCAGTGTTTTTGGTGGGTCACATCACCAAAGATGGTCAAATTGCCGGGCCCAAGATATTGGAGCATATGGTGGATGTGGTGTTGCATTTCGAGGGAGACCGCAATCACATCTACCGCATCTTGAGAACCCAAAAAAATCGCTTTGGGGCAACTTCGGAGATTGGAATTTATGAAATGCAATCCAAAGGTTTAAGGGCGGTGAGTAATCCCAGTGAACTTTTGATTTCGGAAAAAGATGAAAAGTTAAGTGGACATGCCATCGCGGCAACCATTGAAGGGATCCGCCCTTTAATGATTGAAATTCAAGCCCTAGTGAGCACTGCTGTCTATGGCACTCCTCAAAGGACCACTTCCGGTTACAATACCAAAAGACTCAATATGCTTTTGGCTGTTTTGGAAAAAAGAGCGGGTTTTGCCTTGGGCGCCAAAGATGTTTTTATCAATATTACGGGAGGGATTTCTATCGCCGATCCGGCCATTGATTTGGCAGTCATCGTTGCCATATTATCCAGTTATCACGACCTAGATGTTTCCGAAAACTTTTGCTTCGCAGCAGAGGTGGGATTGTCGGGCGAAATCAGGCCCGTAGCGAAAACAGAACAACGCATACAGGAAGCATCAAAACTGGGGTTCGAAACCATTGTCATCTCTAAGTTTGCTAAAATTGGTAAACAAAATGAATCCATCAAGGTATTGGCCGTTTCCAAAATTGAAGCTTTGATCACAGCGCTTTTTGGTTAAAATTTGAATCCACTTCCATTATAAAAATGTAAATTTAGTTGATCAACAATCAATCCCATGGATAAAGTAATCAAGGATTTTCTGGCTGAAGTCAACAAAAGAAATCAAAATGAGCCTGAGTTTATGCAGGCAGTAACTGAAGTTGCCGAAACGGTTATCCCTTATATCGTTAAAAATGATGTCTACTACGGCCAAAACATTTTGATGCGTATGGTAGAACCCGAACGTGTAGTCTCCTTTAGAGTTGCTTGGATCGATGACCAAGAGGAAATTCAGGTTAACCGCGGCTATAGAATAGAAATGAATTCTGCCATTGGCCCCTACAAGGGAGGCTTGCGTTTTCACCCCAGTGTGAACTTGAGTGTCCTGAAGTTTTTGGCTTTTGAACAAATCTTTAAAAATAGCTTGACCACACTTCCAATGGGTGGAGGAAAAGGAGGTTCAGATTTTAACCCCAAAGGAAGGACTGACACAGAAGTGATGCGTTTTTGCCAAAGTTTTATGACAGAGTTGTTCCGTCACATCGGCCCAAACCGGGACATTCCTGCAGGAGATATCGGGGTAGGAAGCAGAGAGATTGGCTATATGTTTGGACAATACAAAAGATTAAAAAACGAATTTACAGGGGTTTTGACCGGAAAAGGTATTTCCTGGGGAGGTTCGC
>CAJXEG010000068.1 GCA_913052425.1 uncultured Flavobacteriaceae bacterium
TTCAGGGTCCCTATTTCGCCAATGGGATAAAAAATGGTTGGGCCGACCAAAACTCAATTGTACTATGGACGAGATTGACACAAAATAAATCTGCTAATTTCAAGGGACATCCTTTTATTGAAATATCAAGTGAGAAAATGAAAACCTTGTCCAAAAACCTTGATGTTGAGGGCATTTATAATACTCAGATTCCTGAGGGCTTAAAACTAAAAGACATGGAGGGTTATTGTCCGGGAGCTTATGGAGAGGTGCAACTCCATTACTTTGTTAAAGGGCAACCGGAAGCAGCCATTGTTACCGATTGGACAGCGGTAAATCCCGATAAAGATTTTACCCATCAATGGAAACTGAATGATCTGAAAGCTGGAGAGAGGTATCGTGTAAAAATCTATGCCCGACCCCAGAGAGGGCAAAAGATTTCCGATAGTACTTTTGGACAATTTCTTTTACCGGTATATGAAAAAACCGCTAGAGACATCAAATTTTGTGTCGTTTCATGTCATGATTACAACCGTCGTGACGATACGGAAAACGGGCACAAGATATACCCCAGTATGTCGCAATTACAACCTGATTTTTACGTGCATACCGGAGATATAGAGTATATGGACAAACCTTTTCCATACGCCATGACAGAGGAGTTGATGCGTTTTAAGTGGAATCGTTTATTTGCCCTCCCTTTTCAGCGTTCATTTTATAACAATCACACCTCATATTTTATGAAGGATGATCACGATGTGGGCTATAATGATAGTTACCCCGGAAAGGATTATGGAACAGTTACTTTTGAGCGGGGGTTGGAGATATTTGATGAGGAGCAGTTTCCCACTTACTCCAAAAGGTACAAAACCATCCGTTGGGGAAAAGATCTTCAGATTTGGATTGTTGAGGGGAGAAATTATAGGAATCAAAACTATTTGGAGGATGGTCCTAATAAAACCATATGGGGGAGAGAACAAAAGCAGTGGTTTTTTGATACCGTTACTGATTCAGATGCAACCTTTAAAGTCTTGATTACATCTTCTCCTATATTGGGCCCTGACCGAAAAAATAAAAATGATAATCTAAGTAATGCTGAGTACTCTTTCGAACAAGCCGAGATTCTCAATTTTATAAAAAAACAGAAAAAACTTTTTATTGTCAATGGTGATCGACACTGGCAGTATGTTACTCATTTAAAAAACACCAATCTTTGGGAATTTGGATGTGGAGCCGGTGCCGATGTTCATGCTGGAGGATGGAAGCAAGAGGATTTTAGACCTGAGCATCAATTTCTAAGAGTTAATGGTGGTTTTCTTTCGGTTTCGGTGAGCAGCGGGAGGGAACCCAACATTAAATTCATACACCACGATGTAGAAGGTCAACCAGTGAACGAGGTTGTCTTCTAATTTTCTTCGTAATAATTTCGCTCTTCTGAGTGACTGTATTTGTAATTTTCTTTGGTAATGATCTCCAAAGGCGTAGGGATTTCGGTGGTAGGCATCTCCTTGTGAACCAAGTAACTGGCGATGGTTGTAATTGATTTATACCCTTGATTAAATGATTTCTGAGAAATCAAAAATGCAACAATACCTTTATTCAGAGCGTCTACGTTTTGGGGTGTGGTATCAAAGCCAATGGCTTTTAGTCCTGATAAATGATCCTTTTCAATAGCATTACAGATGTAGGAAACTCTACTGGAGGGAACCATAATCACCTTCACACTTGGGTGTTCATTTAAAAAAGAATTGATTTTTTTCCTGACTTTTTCAAATCCATCTGATTGATCAAATTTTAGCTGATGTATTTGAGCATCAGGAATTTTATTTCGGAAATAGCTATTGAATCCTTTTACACGTTCATTGTTGGCCTCGTAATCATGAATGTTTTTACGGGTCAGAACAATCAAAAACTCATCCCCATTATTGGAACACAAATGCGATAGTTTTCCGGATAAAATTCCTGCATCAAATGATTTTTGGCCAATGTAGCATATGTTGTTAAATCCTTTTATATCGGCATTTAGAAACAGATAAGGTATTTTTTTTTCATCCAGTACTTCAATGATTTTAGAGGTCTCTTTATAAAAAAAAGGCACCATGACCACAGCATCCGGTTCTGTTTTGATGAGTTTTCGGAAGGCTTTTAAGTAGCTTTTCGGATCAAATTGGTCAAATGCAAACACGTTATTTTCAATCCCGTAGGCACTGACTTCTTGGCTTGCTTTCTGAATTCCTGAATAGGGAGACTTCCAAAAGAGATTCTGCTCGTCATATTGAGGGATCAAAGTCGCTAGATTGTGGTGTTTTTTCATCGCCAATGAGCTGGCAATTAGATTGATTTTAAACTTCTTCTGTTTTAAAATCTTTTTGATCTTGGTCTCGGTTTTGGGGGATACGCCACCGCGATTATGCAAAACCCTGTCAACAGTCCCCGCTGATACATTGGCTTCCTTTGCAATATCCTTTATGGTAATCAATGAAAATTAGTTTAGTTCAAATATACTATTTTATGTCCAAATTTTTATTCTGTTTTTTTTCAAAACAAAGAAATTTTCTCCTGCTGGCATTCGCCTGCATGTCGTCTGCCCCATAGCAGACAGGTTTATAACGAGTGCTTTATGAAAACAACAAATCATGTAAAAAAACAAATCTCATCTCTGGTACGGCACCTGTCACAGATGTGCTAGTAGGGGTAAACTTTTATTCATTATTTTTTTTATTAATAGAAAATAATATCAACTTATTCAGGTACAATTTTCAAACGGATTCTCTATATTTGTCAAGGTAGTGTACGCACACGAAAATTAAATGTATGCCTAAATCATTCAGATGGATTCTTGTAGCAGCTTTATCGGGCTTTTTGTTTGGATTTGATACTGTTGTTATTTCTGGAGCCAACCTGCCCATCAAGGAACTGTGGTCAACCAGTCCTTTTTTTCATGGTTTTTTTATCATGTCTATGGCCCTTTGGGGAACTGTGTTGGGCGCCCTGTTCGGGGCTTATCCTACCAATAAGTTGGGCCGTAAAAAAACCCTCAGTTGGGTTGGTTTTTTCTTTCTCATTTCTGCTTTGGGTTCTGCTTTGGCGATGGATGCCTTCACTTTTTCATTTTTTAGATTCATCGGAGGAATAGCCGTAGGCGTTTCTTCCATAGCGGCTCCCATATACATTTCGGAGATTTCTACCCCCAAAAACCGGGGTTCGCTTGGGGTTTTGTATCAATTCAGTTTGGTTTTTGGAATTCTTATCGCATTTTTTTCCAATTATCTCCTCACTGGTTTTCAAGGAGGTTCTGATTGGAGATGGATGTTGGGGATAGAGGCGCTTCCAGCCCTTATGTACCTGCTCTTGACGCTTTCCATCCCGGATACCCCACGATGGCAAATCCTTTTTCAAAACAATGACAAAGCTGCTTTAAAAATACTCCTTGAAATATACGGTGACGATCAACAGGCCGAGAGTGTTCTCAATCACATTAAATCAGCCGATGTCCTGACTGCAAGTCAAGAAAAATTGATGAGTAAAACCAATAAAAAAATCATTGTTCTCGCTTTTTTGATTTCATTTTTCAATCAAATTTCGGGGATCAACTTTATACTCTACTATGCCCCAGAGATTCTTGAGATGGCAGGTTTTGCCACCAGAGCCTCTCTTTTCAATTCGGTTTTGATTGGACTGACCAACATCATCTTCACTTTTGCAGGCTTGCTTCTCATTGATAAATTGGGGAGAAGACAATTGTTGATTTTGGGTTCATTGGGATACATCATAAGTTTGTCGGGAGTATCCATTGCTTTTTATTTTCAGTCAAGCCCCGAATGGATTGCCTTGTTTATTTTTGCTTTTATTGCCTCCCATGCCGTGGGTCAGGGTACCGTAATTTGGGTTTTTATCTCTGAAATTTTCCCGAACAGAATCAGAGCGATGGGACAATCCTTTGGTGCCGGAGTTCACTGGGTATTTGCTGCGTTGATTACTTTGGTAGGCCCTTCAGTTATTGCGATCTATCAAACCAATCCTTGGCCGATCTTTTTATTTTTTGCCGCTATGATGGTCTTGCAACTGGTATTTTCTATTTTTACAATGCCCGAAACCAAGGGGAAATCCCTTGAAGAAATAAACTTAATCATTAATAAAAATTAATTTTTTCAATGAAACGAAAAGACTTTATTCGCAATTCTAGCGGAATACTTATAGGTTCTATGCTTGCGCCCAATTTGATGGCCAATGTCAACCTGAGTAGTACCGTCAACATAGGAGTGATTGGTACTGGAGGAAGAGGACAGGGAATTATGAAGTTGCTCAATAATCTTCCAGGCATTAGTGTAATTGCTGCTTGTGATACATTGCCTTTTCGATTAGAAGAGGGTTTTGAATTGATCAAAAGCAATAAAAATGCCAAAGCATATAAGGATTATAGAAAACTGTTGGACAATAAAAATATTGATGGAGTGATCATCAGTACCCCTTTAAACAGCCACGACATAATAGCTGTTGATGCATTGGATGCCGACAAACACGTTTATTGTGAAAAAACATTGGCCAAAGGAGCTGCCGCTACTGCGCGCATTGTCAACAAATGCAAAACCTCTAATAAAATTTTTCAAACCGGACATCAGTACCACAGCTCTAGACTCTATACACAGTTGGTGGATATGATCGAAGACGGTAAAGTGGGGAAAATCACCTCCATTGAGGCCCAGTGGAATCGAAATGGAAATTGGAGAAAACCCGTTCCTGACCCTTCATTGGAGCGACAAATCAATTGGAGGATGTACAGAGAGTATTCCTTCGGGCTTTTGGCCGAATTGAGCTCTCATCAAATCGATTTTGCCAACTGGATCCTTAAAGCCACCCCAGAAAAGGCAATTGGAATGGGTGGAATCAACTACTGGAAAGACGGTAGAGAGACCTATGACAATACCAAGGTGATCTATGAATTTCCCGAAGGAGTAAAAGCCACCTATACCTGTCTGACCTCCAACGCCAAAGACGATTATAAAATTATGGTCATGGGTGACAAGGGAACCCTGTCCATTTTTTATGATACTGCTTGGTTTTATCCCGAGGGGCAGTACAAAGCCACGTATGGCGAAGTGGATGGTGTATCGGGAGCGACGACCAATTGGTCAGAGGGTAGAGGAACCCCCTTGGACATCAAACACCTCGATCCGACCAAACAAGCCCTAATCGATTTTAGAGACGCTGTAATCAACAATAAAGCCCCACTTTCAAGTGTAACCACAGGAGCCAAAGCGGCTTATGCAGTAGATATGGGAATTAAAGCCATGGATGCCGAGCAAATGACCCACTGGGACGATATTAATTATATACTATAGGACGATAAATGAAACCAAATTTTGATTTAAACAATAAGGTAGCGGTCATCACTGGAGGTGGTGGAGCACTGGGTGGATGTATTGCGCAAAGCTTGTCCCAATCTGGTGTAAAGATTGCAATTTTGGACCTTACTGAAGAGTCCGCTAAAAGAACCGTTGATTCCATCAAAAAAGAAGGAGGAACCGCTATCGGTTTTGCCGCCAATGTGCTTTCTGAGGAATCCATTGGAGCCATCAGCAAAGAAATTTTAAAACAGTGGGGAAGGGTGGACATACTGCTCAATGCTGCCGGAGGTAATATGCCCGGTGCGACCATTGCCGTTGACCAAACCATTTTTGATTTGTCTATGCACGACTTTAAAAAGGTTACTGAGTTAAACCTCAATGGCTCTGTTATTCCTTCTTTGATTTTTGGGAAGATTATGGCCGATCAAAAAAGTGGATCCATCATCAATTATTCTTCCATGAGTGTGGACAGGGTAATTACTCGAGTGGTGGGCTATTCTGCCTCCAAGGCGGGAATAGAAAATTTTACCCGATGGATGGCTGTTGAAATGGCCCTGAAGTTTGGACCGGGTGTTCGTGTAAATGCTATAGCTCCCGGATTTTTTGTAGGAAATCAAAACAGAAGATTGCTGTTGAACGAAGACGGATCTTACACCGAAAGGGGGGACACCATTATCAGAAATACCCCCATGAAACGATTTGGAGAAGCGCAAGAACTCAATGGAGCAATTCATTTCCTTTGCAGTGATGCCGCTCAATTTATAACTGGAGTTGTACTACCCATCGACGGAGGCTTTAGCGCCTTCAGTGGGGTTTAATTTATTAGTATGAAAATGACACAAACATGGCGCTGGTACGGACCCAATGATCCCGTAAGCCTATTAGACATTAGGCAGGCCGGTGCAACGGGTATTGTCAACGCTTTGCATCACATACCCAATGGTGACATTTGGTCGGTGGAAGAAATTCAAAAGAGAAAAAACGAAATCGAGAAGGCTGGACTCACCTGGGATGTGGTAGAATCACTACCGGTACACGAGAAAATAAAAACCAGAACCGAAGATTTTGAACAGATCATCGAAAACTACAAGCAGAGTATGAAAAACCTGGCTTCTTGTAGCGTCTATGTTATCTGTTATAATTTTATGCCCATACTGGATTGGACAAGAACCCGATTGGATATGCCCTTGGAAGATGGTTCTCTTGCCCTGGAATACAACGCTTCGGAATTGAGGGTTTTTGATCTTCACATTCTCCAGCGTGAAGGGGCACAACAAGATTATACCCCTCAGGAGATTGAACAAGCCAAAAAACAATTTGAAGACCTTGAGGCATCAGATATCCAAAGAATATCCGACAATATGCTCAAAGGCTTACCCGGTTCGGAGGAGGGATATTCCATGGAGGAGTTTAAAACCATGCTGGACACCTACAAAGGAATAGATGCGGATCAATTGCGTTCTCATTTGGTTAAATTTTTGGAAGAAATCATCCCATTGGCAGAGCAATTGGGCATCAGGATGTGTATTCACCCCGACGATCCACCCTTTTCACTTTTGGGTTTACCAAGAATCATGAGTACCCGATCTGACTATCAATATATTTTTGAAAAGGTCACTCCACTTTCCAATGGTATTACATTTTGTACAGGTTCACTAGGCGTTAGGGCCGATAACGACCTTGCCGCCATTTTCGATGCTTTTGCTGATCGTATTCATTTTTTACACCTAAGAAGTACCAAACGTGATGCTCAAGGTAATTTCTTTGAGGCAGATCATCTTACCGGTGATGTGGACATGTTCGAGATCATCACTAGAGTCATTAGGGAACAAAGACGCAGAGTCGACGAAAATCGGCAAGATGCCTCTATTCCCATGCGACCGGATCACGGACATCAAATGTTAGATGATCTTGTAAAACCAAAAATTAATCCAGGCTACTCCGCCATTGG
>CAJXEG010000069.1 GCA_913052425.1 uncultured Flavobacteriaceae bacterium
CAAAATTGAAGTGCTTGGCTTTTTCAATGGCGTGGTTTAATGCATCTACTCTTGAAGTTTGTCCGGTGCCTGAGGCCAGTAATTGACCATTTTTTGCCAAAACAATAGTATTCGACTTGGTATGTTTACAAATTTTTGAAGCAAAGATCAAGTCTTCAATTTCTTGCGCACTGGGTTTTTTGGTAGTGATAAAGTCGAGTTCTTTTTCGGTATCTGTTTTGGAATCTCTTTCCTGAACCAGTATACCGTTAAGGCAACTTCTATAGGTGGTAGAAGGTAGAGGGATGTCTTTTTGAACCAATAGTATTCTGTTCTTTTTTCCCTTTAGGAGCTCCAGAGCGTCTTCTTTGTAGTGAGGAGCAATCACCACCTCGCAAAACAGGCTGTGGATTTCGGTGGCCGTGTTCAGGTCAATTGTTTTATTGGTGATCAATACGCCACCGAAGGCGGAGACAGGGTCACCGGCCAGTGCATCTACATAGGCTTCTTTGAGTGTAGAGCGGGTAGCAAAGCCACATGCATTATTGTGTTTAAGAATGGCAAAGCTGCAATCTCCATCATAGAATTCGAGCATCAGATTAACCGCTGCATCAATATCCAAAAGGTTGTTGTAGGAAATTTCTTTCCCATGAATTTGTTCCAAAAGGTCAGATAATGGACCAAAAAATTGACCTTTTTGGTGCGGGTTTTCCCCATAGCGAAGGGTTTTGGCAGTCTTTACACTCAATTTGAGCACTTCCTCCTGTTGGTTGAAATGGTTAAAGATGGCAGCGTCGTAGTGGGATGAGGTTTGGAAAGCCTTGACGGAATACCTCTTTCTTTGTTGCAAATCCGGAGCTCCATCGGATTGGGTGAGAAGGTCCAGAAAATCTTGGTAATCGTTTTTGTCGGAAACACAAAAGGTATCCTTAAAGTTTTTTGCGGCAGCTCTTATCAGGGCAATTCCCCCGATGTCTATTTTTTCGACAATTTCTTGTTCGCTACCACCGGCAGCAACAGTATCTTCAAAAGGATATAAATCCACGATGACCAAATCGATTTGTGGAATTTCAAATTGCTCCAGAGCCGTTTGATCGTCTGACACTTCTTGGCGGTTCAAAATACCTCCAAAAACTTTGGGATGTAGGGTTTTTACCCGACCTCCCAGTATGGAGGGGTAGCCCGTAACGTCCTCAACAGCAGCAACTTCATAGCCCAGATCACGAATAAATTTTTCCGTCCCTCCGGTGGAGTAGAAGGTAACCCCATATGAATTTAATTGATGAATGATGGGGGCCAATCCTGTCTTATCAAAAACCGAGATGAGAGCAGATGAAATTTGTTTTTTACTCATTTATTTTTTATCAATCGATGAATCTTGATTGGGGTAATTGGTTTTTTGATCTGATACAGATGCGTTTTTTTTAGTATTTTTATGTAAAATATTGTTATGCTGATGTTTACAAAAGTATTAAAAACATTATTGTCAAAAATTTAATTTCCTTCTTATTTATTGCGTTTAATTAACCAAAAAAAGCCCACTTTTCAACAATGAGACAAAATGTAAAAATTTCGGGCATGACTTGCCAAGCATGTGTCTCGGGGGTAACTGAAAAATTGATCAGTTTGGATGAGGTAGAAGATATCAAAATTGATTTGGCCGGAGGAAATGTAGCGTTGGAGGTTTCAAAATCATTGACATTGGAAAAACTGTCCGTTGTATTGCTTCCAAAATACATACCCTCATTGGAAACCCAACCGTTTGATCCGGCACCTTTAGAGCAAACTCCCTCCAAGTTAAAACAGCTTTTTCCGCTATTTTTAATTTTTGTGTATCTGATTTCGGGTTCTGTTTTACTTCAAAAGAACACTTTCCGCTTTACAAATTTTATGATTGATTTTATGGGGCTATTTTTTGTGGTTTTTAGCTTCTTTAAATTTTTGGACTATAAGGGATTTCCATCTGCCTTTGCGCAATATGATCCCTTAGCCAAAAGAAGTGTTTTGTATGCAAAAATTTACCCCTTTATCGAGATTTTTTTGGGCTTGATGTTATTGTTGCGATGGCAGTTGAATTTTGCCTTTATTGCCACCATTGTAATATTATCCATTACCACTGTGGGGGTCATTTATGCCCTATTGGACAAAAACAAAATCAACTGCGCCTGTTTGGGAACTGCCTTGAAGTTGCCCATGACTGAAGCGACTTTGATAGAGAATGTAATCATGCTTGTGATGGCTTTTGCCATGCTATTTTACCAATTTGGATAAAAGTCCTAAATTTGTAACATGAACCTAAGGAGTTTTAAAGCTGTTTTCTTTGCCTTGATTTTTTTGACTTCAAAAATCGGGCTGGCGTTGAATGTCCACTATTGTGGAGGGCATATTGAGAAAATTGCTCTGGCTTGGAATGCCGAGGGATGTGAAATGTCTGTGGAAAAAGCCCAAGACTCCCATCAAGGTTTAAAGCTTACAAAAAACCACTGCTGTAAGGATCAAACTATTTTTATACAAAACAACGAGCCTCAAAAAACGGCAGATTATGAACTTCAGCTTCCTTTTTTTGGAATTTTATCCAACAAGCCCCTCCAGTTTGATGCCTCAAAGATCATCCTTTTAAAGACAGTTTTTACCCCCCTTAAATTTCTTGTTCCCAGGAACAAAATCTTCCTCCTACACCAAAGCCTTATTTTTTACGGTTGATCCAATTTTAAATACACTGCTTATTTAATGTTGAATCTAACCCTAAAATCATGAAAAAATACATACTTATTGTATGCCTTTCATGGGGGATGGTCTATTCGCAAGACCCCCTCAGTGGAGTCATACAATACAAAGAAAATAATAAAACTTATCCCCTAATCGGCGCCAGTGTTTTTTGGAAAAACACCACCATTGGAACGGTTACGGATATGGAGGGAGCTTTCCGGTTGGAAAGAGCCCCAGCAACTGATCTGTTGATCATTAGCTATATCGGATTTATAACCGATACCTTAAAAATTGATACTTCATTCATCAGCCACCAAATGACTCAAAATCAGGAGGACGAATTGGACGAAGTCACCCTAACCCAGCGCAGAAAAGCCTCTCAAAAATCATTTATTGAGACGCAAAATATTCTGAAGGTAAGCAGCGAGGAATTACTCAAGGCTGCTTGTTGTAATCTTTCGGAGAGTTTTGAAACTAACCCAGCTATAGATGTGAATTTTGCAGATGCACTAACCGGAACCAAACAAATTAAAATGTTAGGGCTTTCGAGTCCCTACTTATTGATTTCGGAAGAAAATATTCCTATGGTTCGAGGTGCTTCACAGGCTTATGGATTGACCTTTACACCAGGAACTTGGGTAGAAAGTATTCAAATCAGCAAAGGGGCAGGGTCGGTAACCAATGGTTTTGAAAGCATTGCAGGACAAATCAATACCGAACTGAAAAAACCGCTGACCGATATTCCCTTTTTTCTCAATCTATTTGCCTCCATCAATGGGAGGTATGAAATGAATACACATTTTAATCATAGACTCAACGATTATTGGAGCACAGGGTTTTATCTCCACGGGAACAAGAGAACCCAAAAATTTGATAACAACAATGATGGTTTTCTCGATCTTCCCGTTTCAGAGCAAATCAATTTGATGAATCGTTGGCAATACACCGATCTAGAAAATGGATGGGTCAGTTTTTTGAGTTGGAGGTATTTGAATGATGAAAAATTATTGGGTGCTTTAAGCTACAATCCCCAGAAATATAGGGGAATGAAAAGTCACTGGGGCAGTGAAATTAAAACCAAACGATGGGATGCTTCCTTCAAGGTAGGCTATGTTTTTCCTGAGACACCCTATCAGAGTTTTGGTTTTCAAACCGCCTACAGCAGTCACGACCAAGATTCCTATTACGGATTGCGCACCTATGACATCAATCAGCAAAGCTTTTATACCAATTTGATTTTCAATTCTATTATTGGCAATACATTAAATAAATTTAAAGTAGGACTAAATTATAGCTTTGATGAATACGTTGAACAGGTCGATGGTGACCTATATAATAGGGCGGATCGCAATGTAGGCAGCTTTTTTGAGTTTTCCCATGACAACAATGACAACTTCAGTTGGATCGCCGGAATCCGAGTGGATTTTCACAATAATTTCGGTAGTTTTTTAACGCCAAGGGTTCATGTTAGATATGTTGCGCTAGAGGAGTTTGTCATCAGGCTATCGGCGGGCAGTGGCAGAAAGGCAGCCAATATTTTTGCTGAAAATCAAACACTTTTTGCAACCAACAGAGC
The DNA here is from genome assembly GCA_913052425.1 of uncultured Flavobacteriaceae bacterium. The sequence continues at coordinate 4,265 of CAJXEG010000069.1, forward strand.
GATCAATATTCAATCCTCTCAGGGGAAAATTTACGGCCTAAATCCCGAAAAAGCCTGGAACTACGGATTGGGTCTCTCGAAATCATTTTACATTGGCAGTCCACACAAAATGACTCTTTCTGCCGATTATTACATTACCCGTTTTACAGATCAGGTGGTTGTAGATTGGGAATCGCCTCGTCAAATTTCTTTTTATAACCTAGAGGGACAAAGCTCTGCAAAAAGCTTTCAATTGGAATTGGATTATTATTATCGAAACTTTTTGAATTTCAGAGCAGCATACAAAAATTACGATGTGCAAATGGACTATAAAAGTGGATTCATGCAAAAACCTTTATTGGCCAAGAATCGTTTTTTTGCCAATTTGGGTTGGGAAAGCAAAATCAGCCCAATGGATAAAAAATGGCGGTGGGATTTAACCTATCACTATGTGGGGGCGCAGCGATTGGTTCATAATATTGTGGATCGTCCCAGAGGTTTTTCTCCCAGTTATTCGCTTTGGAACACCCAATTGACCCGTGTTTTCTCAAAAAAATTTGAAATATATTTGGGGGGAGAGAACATAGGAAATTACAAACAATTGTCTCCCATTATTGGAGCTAATGACCCTTTTGGGGTCGACTTTGATGCGGCACAGATCTACGCCCCCATTTTCGGCGGGATGGTGTACTCTGGTTTAAGACTCAAAATTTAATCTAATTATTAATTTTATACATCATGAAAAAAATTCTAATCTTATTGCTTGCTTTACCATTGGGAATGGTAGCTCAAGAGAAACAAAAAAAGAACACCAAAACACAATTTATGGTTCATGGCAACTGTGAAATGTGTGAAAAAAGAATCGAAAAAGCGGCACTCTCTATTAAAGGAGTTAAATCGGCCGATTGGGAAATTCCTTCCAATCAGATCAGTCTGATCTATAATCCACAAAAAGTAGACTTGAAAACGATTCATATGGGGATTGCAGCCCAAGGTCACGACACTTCTGAAGCTACAGCTAAAAAAGAAGATTATGATGAACTGCCCAAATGTTGTCAGTACGAAAGAAAAGAATAAGGAATAAAAAAACCTGCTTGAAAAGCAGGTTTTTTTTTAAGAAAAAAAATGAATTACATCATTCCAGGCATTCCGCCGCCGCCGCCCATGGGTGGCATGGCTGGAGCCTCTTCTTTGATGTCGACCAAAGCACACTCGGTAGTTAAGATCATCCCTGCAACTGAAGCCGCATTTTCTAAGGCAACACGAGCCACTTTTTTGGGATCAATGATTCCTTCTTTGAGCATGTCCACAAAAGTACCTTCTTTGGCGTTGTAACCGAAGTTTTCTCCACCTTCAAGTACCTTGGATACGACTACTGATCCTTCTCCACCGGAGTTTTCAACGATGGTTCTCAATGGAGATTCGATGGCTTTGTGGATAATTTGAACCCCTGTACCTTCGTCTGCATTGTCAGATTTTAGTTTAGAAAGACTTTTTTGGGTGCTCAAAAGAGCAACTCCACCACCGGCGACAATCCCTTCTTCTACCGCTGCTCTGGTCGCGTGAAGCGCATCATCTACACGATCTTTCTTTTCTTTCATTTCAACTTCTGAGGGCGCTCCTACATAAAGCACGGCTACCCCTCCTGAGAGTTTGGCCAAACGCTCTTGAAGTTTTTCTCTGTCGTAATCAGAGGTTGTGGTCTCAATCTGTGATTTGATTTGATTGACCCTACCTTGAATCATTTCAGTCTCTCCTGCACCATTGACAACTGTGGTATTGTCTTTATCAATGGTTACTTTTTCGGCAGAACCCAACATATCAATGGTGGTGTTTTCGAGTGTAAAACCTCTCTCTTCTGAAATTACCGTTCCACCGGTCAATATGGCGATATCTTCCAGCATGGCTTTTCTTCGGTCACCAAAACCAGGTGCCTTTACGGCTGCGATTTTTAATGCACCACGTAGCTTATTGACAACCAATGTGGCCAAAGCCTCTCCGTCGACATCCTCAGCGATTACGATCAAAGGTTTTCCAGATTGAGCAACGGGCTCAAGAACAGGTAACAGATCTTTCATGGCAGAGATCTTTTTGTCATACAATAAAATGTATGGAGTCTCCAAGTCAGCTTCCATTTTTTCAGAATCTGTAACAAAGTAAGGGGAGAGGTATCCACGATCAAATTGCATTCCCTCTACCACATCCACATAGGTGTCTGTTCCTTTGGCTTCTTCCACAGTGATTACACCTTCTTTACCTACTTTTTCAAAAGCTTCGGTAATCAAACTTCCGATGGTTTCATCGTTGTTGGCAGAAATACTGGCCACCTGCTTGATTTTTTCGGAAGCATTGCCTACTTCTACAGATTGTTTGCCTAGAGAATCTACGATGGCATTTACTGCTTTATCGATCCCTCTCTTAAGGTCTAGTGGATTGGCACCGGCGGCTACGTTTTTTAAACCTTCTTTCACAATGGCTTGTGCCAGGATGGTTGCAGTAGTGGTTCCGTCTCCGGCCAGGTCGTTGGTTTTAGAAGCAACTTCCTTAACCATTTGAGCTCCCATGTTTTCAAGGGCATCCTCTAATTCAATTTCTTTGGCGACAGTTACTCCATCTTTGGTGACTTGTGGAGCGCCAAAAGATTTGCCAATGATTACATTTCTTCCTTTAGGGCCTAGGGTAACTTTTACAGCATTTGACAGTGCGTCAACACCACGTTTGATGCCATCCCGAGCCTCTAAATCGAATTCTATTTTTTTTGCCATTTTATTTGATTTTTTCTGTTAAACAATTGCTAGTATGTCACTTTCTCTCATGATCATATAATCTGAACCGTCGTGTTGTAGTTCGGTTCCGGCATATTTGCCATAAAGCACATGATCCCCTACTTTAACCGTTACAGGGTTTTCGGTGGTTCCTGGGCCAACAGCGACAACAGTTCCTTTTTGGGGTTTTTCTTTGGCGGAATCTGGAATG
>CAJXEG010000070.1 GCA_913052425.1 uncultured Flavobacteriaceae bacterium
TCGTTATGAAAACGGGAATACATCCAGAAAATTACAGACTTGTAGCATTCAAAGACATGTCCAATGAGGACATATTTATCACCAAGTCAACCGTTGAAACAAAAGAGACCATAGAACACGATGGTGTTGAGTACCCATTGGTAAAGCTGGAAATTTCCCGAACCTCTCATCCCTATTATACCGGTAAGTCCAAGTTGGTCGATACTGCCGGACGTATTGACAAGTTTAAAAACAAGTATTCGAAATTCAAAAAATAACTCTCCATATCATATAAAACCCTAAAAACCGTTATTCTCATAACGGTTTTTTTGTTTTCCGAACTTTTTTAAGTTTAAGAACATTGATAGGGTTAAGGGTTAGTCCTTCCACTTGTTTTTGGGTAAATCGCACGACTTGATCGTAGTAAAGCGGGATCAAAGGATTCCTGCTCATGGCCAATGAATCCATGGTTTGATAGAGTTTACTTCGTTGATGAGCATCGTTGACCTCAAAACTCTTTTCATAGTAAGAGTCAAAAGTAAGGCTATGAAAATGGGTGTAATTGGGTCCTGCAGGGCTAAAATTTTTAGAATAGAAAAGAGATAGGTAGTTTTCGGCATCGGGATAATCGGCGATCCAATTGGATCGAAACATTTCCAATTTTCCTTGGGAGCGTGCTTGTTTAAGGGTTGCAGGAGGCATCACATCCACTTTGATCGAAATGCCTATTTTTTGTAATTCCCTTTGAATATACTCACATAGGTCGATGTAGCCAGCATCTGTGGCCAGATTGATCTTCGCTTTTAGTCCCGTTTGTTCTTCAAAGCTCCTGACCAATGCGGCTGCTCGTTCGGGTTGATATTCTTGAAGTTGATTTTTGGAGTGCCCCGGTAAACCCTTGGGTATAAACCCTTTGTTTCCCTTAAAACCAATATTATTTCTCAAGTATACCATCATTTTTTTGCGATCAAAACCAATGTTAATGGCTTCTCTGATCATTGGGGATTTTATGACTGGCGAGGGACTGTCCAAATAAAATCCCAAGTATTCTGTATTGAGGTAAGGCCCTTTCTGAAGGTTGATTTTATCTTTATATTTTTTAGGAAGTTTACCTTCCAAGGTCAGTAATTCATCTTTGTAGGAATTGTCTAATGAATTCAGTAAATCTAATTTTCCTTGTAGGAAAAGCATGAATTCACTTTGTTTGTCCGGCACAAAAGTGATGGCGATTGACTCAAGATAGGGTAGGGCCTTGCCTGTATTGTCCCTTTCAAAATAAAGAGGGTTTTTTCTCAAAACTAACTTTACATCTTCTTCCCAATTTTTAAAAGCAAAAGGTCCTGTGCCAATGGGATTTCTTCTAAAATCTCCACCTTCTTGACTTACTATTTCATGGGGAATAACCGAGCAATAGCGCATACTGAGCAGCCCCAAAAATGCAGGAAAGGGTTGTTTGAGTGTGATGGTCAATTGTTGGTTGTTTTTTGCTTCGATATTTGCTACATTTTGCAATACCCAGCCTCCCGGTGATGCGAGTTGTGGGTCTAAAAGCCGCTTCAGGCTGTACACAAAATCGGACGCAATCACTTTACGGGTTTTTTTATCTCCAAAAGCAGGGTGCTTGTGAAAGTAAACATCCTCCCTGATCTGAAATTCGTAAACTAAACCATCGGCTGATACCATCCATTGCTCAGCGATATCGGGGATGACTTCCAAATTGTCATTCAGTTGAACCAATCCATTGAACAAATGTGTGGTGGCCCAAATATTCTCTATGTTTCTTGTGAAAGCAGGATCCAATGAAGTGATGTTGCCATCTTCATTGTACCGAAAGACCAAATGCGATCGATCTTCCCTTTGCCTGAGCGAACATGAAAGAGAACAAAACAAGAGTAGCAGGACACCTAAACGTTTTATTGTGGGGATATAGTGCTGTTGAACTGACAAGTCTAAAGATTGTATATTTGCAGCAAAATACAACTTTTTTAATCCAATTCGATGATGGGGTATGCTGAGGAAATCACGCAAAAAGTATCAAAACCTAGGGTGGCTTTTTACACTTTGGGCTGTAAGCTTAATTTTTCAGAAACGGCAACCATTTCCAGAGACTTTGATTGCGATCGTTATGAGCATGTTGCTTTTGACGCCCCGGCCGAGGCTTATGTTATCAATACCTGTTCCGTAACAGAAAATGCGGATAAAAAATTCAAAGGCTTGGTGAAAAAAGCCCTGAAACAAAATCCCCATGCATTTATCGCCGCCATTGGTTGCTATGCGCAACTTCAACCCGAGGCACTGGCAGAAATTGATGGTGTTGATCTGGTTTTGGGGGCTACAGAAAAGTTTAAGTTGATCGACTATCTGGGGGATTTGACCAAAAAACCTCTGGGAATGGTTCACTCTTGTGAAATTGTCGAGGCCAACCGTTACGAAAGTTCCTATTCTCTCAATGATCGCACCCGTGCTTTTCTCAAAGTTCAGGATGGGTGTGATTACAAATGCACCTATTGTACCATTCCCAGAGCCCGAGGTATTTCAAGAAGTGATTCTTTGGAAAATATCATCAAGCAGGCATTGGAAATCACCCAAAGGGGGATCAAGGAGATTGTCTTGACGGGGGTAAACATTGGAGACTATGGAAAAGGTGAGTTTGATAATAAAAAACACCAGCATACTTTTTTGGACTTGATTGCTGCTTTGGATGAAATTGAGGCATTGAAGCGGATTAGAATTTCCTCTATTGAGCCCAATTTATTGACTGATAAAATCATAGATTTTGTGGCTCAGAGCCGGGCTTTTGTACCTCATTTTCATGTGCCTTTGCAAAGTGGGAATGACGAGGTTTTGAAAAAAATGAAAAGAAGGTATTTAAGTGACCTATACAGAGACCGATTGATGCAAATAAAAAGTTTGATGCCTCAGGCTTGTGTTGGAGGAGATCTGATTGTAGGATTTCCGGGCGAGACCGATTCCACATTTTTAGACACCTATACTTTTTTGGCTGATTTGGAAATTTCTTATCTGCATGTTTTTTCCTATTCCGAAAGGCCCAATACCGAGGCCATCAGCTTGCCGGATTTGGTTTCACCGGCCGTACGCAATAAGAGGAGTAAAATGTTGAGGGGCTTGTCTGCCAAAAAAAGACGTGCGTTTTATGAAAGTCAATTGGGAGCGGCAGTAGATGTCCTTTTCGAAAATGAAAACAAAAGGGGTTATATTACCGGTTTCAGCGAAAATTATGTAAAGGTCAGAGCCCCATGGAACCCTGAATTGGCCAATAGGATAGAAAGAGTTACCCTCCAATCAATAGATCAGGAGGGATTTGTAAGGTTTGAAAAAACAGTTAAAGTTTAATCCCCACCGGTAATAGAGACTTGTATGACTTATTGCGTCTCACAAACCCGGCAATTTTTGGTGAAGTGGGTACCACTCTTAAGTTTTTTTCTGAAATAAATTCTAAAACACTTTTAATGAAATTCTCTTCAAATTCAACATCATTAACATCTCCAGGGATAACGAGTTTGGTGAGGAAAATTTTTCTTTCTTGCTCGGCGTATTCAATTCTTGCCAGCGAGCCATTGACAAGGGTTTCGAACTGTCTCAGGAATTCATTGTTTTGTAATTCAACTGGATACATTACGATGCTTACTAATTTGGTTTAATTAATAAATAATAAAATTCTGTCGATTAAATTGAAGAGGGGAAAGCAAAATTAAAGATTTTTTGAGTAATTGACAATAATAAATAGTAAAAGATAATGATAGAATCAGTATATCTTATGCCAGGAATGGGTGCAAATCCAAGAATATTTGAGTTTATTTCATTGTCTGAGCGCTTTGATGTCAACTTTCTTTCGTGGATACCTCCTCAAAAAAATGAATCTTTAGAGCACTATGCCATGCGCATGTGTCAAAGGGTTAAACACCAAAATCCAATTCTCATAGGAGTCTCTTTTGGAGGTGTTTTGGTTCAAGAAATGGCCAGACAGATGGATTGCAAAAAAATCATCATCATTTCCAGTGTAAAATCCAATCAAGAAATGCCCAATCACATAAAATTGGCTCAAGTAACCAATGCCCACCGACTGCTTCCCACCCAATGGATCAAAAATCTTGAGACTTTTGCACTATTTGTCTTTGGTAATGGAATTCAACGCCGTCTTGATCACTATAAAAGGTACCTGTCTGAAAGAGATCCCGAATATCTTAGTTGGGCCATAGATCGATTGGTAAAATGGAATCGCAATTCACCTCACAAGGATATCATTCATATTCACGGTGCTCAGGACTCTATTTTTCCAGTCAAAAACATTCAAGATCCATTCATAAAAACAGATGGTGATCATGCCATCATTCTCAACAAAAGTGATTGGTTTAACAAAAATCTACCTAAAATTTTGACAGAAAATTTGGTAGATTCAACATATTTGAAATAATTTAACCCTATGAAAAACAAAATTATTCTCCTACTATGGGGTGGCCTCGCCTCCGTCGTTTTAATTTTGGTTACAGGGTTTGTATTTAAAATCGATGGTTTTACTGCTTTAAAAAGTTATGGAGAAGAGCCTACTTACAAAGTTTACGCACTTGAATTACCAGATACTTTGAGCTTTGCCGGGGAAAAAGTTCCTCTGGATTCCCCCGACTTGAGGGAAAGATTGGACAGGGAGTTGTTGGTGAACACCTATTGGCAATCCAATATGATGTTGTTGCTCAAACGCGCCAACAAGTATTTTCCTACCATTGAAAAAATTTTAAATGAAGAAGGAGTTCCTGGCGATCTTAAATATTTATCGGTCATCGAAAGCGGACTGGAAAATGTTGTCTCCCCCGCAGGAGCCAGGGGTTTTTGGCAAATCATGAGAACCACCGGTAGGGAGTATGGTCTGGAGGTTAACAGTAATGTAGATGAGCGATACCATATAGCATTCTCTACCCGAATGGCCGCTCAATACCTCAAAAAGGCCAAAAAAAAGTTTGGATCTTGGACTCTCGCTGCAGCTTCCTATAACAGAGGGATGTCGGGCATACAGAGAAATTTGAATACCCAAAAGGTGGAAAGTTATTTTGATTTGCGCTTGGGGCAGGAAACCAGTCGTTATGTATTTAGGGTGTTGGCGGTAAAAGAAATCATCGAAAACCCTTCAAAATACGGCTATGTTTTTGACGATACAGACTTGTATTATTCTGTGCCGGTTCGCCTTCACGGATTGGATACAGCCATTTCAAACCTTACTGCTTTTGCAGAGAAAATGGGGGTGAATTACAAAATACTCAAAATCCACAATCCTTGGTTGTTGCAAAATCACCTCAACAACAGGTCCAGAAAGTACTACGAGATTGCCATTCCAGAAAGAGGATACTACTAGATGCGTTTCATTTGCTGTTGCATCATTTTGACTTGATCGGTCAACATGCCATGTTTGTCTAATTTTTTGGCTTCGGCCAATAGGGCAGTAGCTTCTCTTTTTCTTCTTTTTTGCATCATGATCCCAGCCAAGCTCATTTTTGCCATGGCCAGGTCATGAGTCATCGAAAGCCCCAATTGGATGGCTTTTTTAAAGTGTTTTTCTGCCAAAGTGAGATTGTTTTGGGATTGTATGATTCCATGCAGATAGTAAAAATAGCCTTGTTGCTTTCTAACCAAAGAGCCTTCAGGGTTTTTAATCTTATTAAGCCATCGCTCTGTACCGGGAAAGTCTTGTTTTCTCAACCTTAGAAAAGCGAGGAAAATCATTTCATTTTTAAAATATAGCAATACCATCATCCCAGACATAAGGGTCAAAAAGATACCATTGCCAATATAGCTTTCATAAAATTCGTAACCTCCATACAAAAGGAAGGCTATGGCCAAAATGAGTTTAATTATTTTAGGAAACATAAGATTTATTTTGGGTTCGAAGTTAATAAGAATACGTTTAAAACCATTTGTATAAGAAAAAAGATGTTGTATATTTGCCCGGCTTTAAGATAACGCATTTCAAAATGAAAAGGACCTTTCAACCTTCCAAAAGAAAAAGAAGAAATAAACACGGATTTCGTGAAAGAATGGCGTCTGCCAACGGCAGAAAAGTATTGGCAAGTAGACGGGCAAAAGGTAGAAAGAAAATTTCTGTATCCTCCGAGCCCCGACACAAAAAATGATAATAAAAAAACAATATTTAAGGGTGTTATTCTATTTTGAATAACACCTTTTTTTTTATATTATGACAATTTTTCAAACTATTATTTATGCCGAAAAGACCTGAGATAAAGAGCATTTTAATTATTGGTTCAGGCCCTATCATTATTGGGCAAGCCTGTGAATTTGACTATTCAGGAACCCAAGCGTTGCGATCCATAAGAGAAGACGGAATTGAAACCATTTTGATCAATTCTAACCCCGCAACGATCATGACCGATCCTTCCATGGCCGATCATGTTTACCTAAAACCGTTAACAACAAAATCCATAATCGAGGTGCTGAAAATTCACAAGGTAGATGCTGTACTTCCCACCATGGGAGGACAAACTGCGCTTAACCTTTGTATCGAAGCAGATGATAAAGGGATATGGGAAGATTTTGATGTTGAAATCATAGGGGTTGACATCGAGGCGATTAATATCACCGAAGACAGAGATCGTTTTAAAAAATTACTTAAAACCATCGACATACCTGTGGCTCCTGCCGAAACGGCAACCTCTTTTCTGAAGGGCAAAGAAATTGCACAAAAATTTGGTTTCCCATTGGTGATACGTCCCTCCTTTACATTGGGGGGAACGGGTGCCTCATTTGTGCATCATGCAGGAGAATTTGAAGAACTTTTGACCCGAGGTTTAGAAGCCTCTCCCATTCATGAAGTACTCATCGACAAAGCCCTCTTGGGTTGGAAAGAATACGAGTTGGAACTTTTGAGGGATAAAAATGACAATGTTGTCATCATATGTACCATTGAAAACATGGACCCCATGGGAATTCATACCGGAGACTCGATCACTGTGGCTCCCGCAATGACCCTCTCAGACACTGCCTTTCAGAGGATGCGTGACATGGCCATCAAAATGATGAGAAGTATCGGTGATTTTGCAGGAGGCTGTAATGTTCAGTTTGCTGTCAGTCCCGATGAAAAAGAAGACATCATTGCCATTGAAATTAATCCCAGAGTTTCTCGTTCTTCGGCATTGGCTTCAAAAG
>CAJXEG010000071.1 GCA_913052425.1 uncultured Flavobacteriaceae bacterium
TACAATATACACTTCCATTGGGATAGACTTCTTTGCCGGCAATGGAGCCCAAATTGATGATGTGTCCTGTTTTTCTGGAAATCATGGAGGGCAATGCGGCCTTGGTCACATACATCAACCCTTTGACATTGCTGTCGATCATGGCATCCCAATCGTTCAAATCAGCTTTGTGGACGGGGTTGAGGCCGTGGGCATTTCCCGCATTGTTGATCAAAATATCAATGGATGAAAAGGCTTCCGGCAGGGAATTGATCTTTTCAAAAACTTTTTTTCTATCCCTTACATCGAAAACCAAAAGATGCGAGGGGGTATCGAGTTGCGCCTGTAGTTTTTTTAAACGATTTTCTCTTCGGCCACACAAGATCAAGCGGGCCCCCTCGGCGGCCAATGCTTCTGCTGCTGCCCAGCCAATCCCACTACTGGCTCCCGTAATCATGATGTTTTTTTCTTTCATGGTTTTTTTTGTTTTTTGGATGGTCTCACAACAGCGATGAGCAGTCATTTTTTTCAACCGACAAAATCCGAAAGCGAGACCCTTAGGCTCTTGCTCAATTGTTTTATGTTAAGACCTCTCTACAGGGATTGCAAATTATCCTTTTTCTCTTTTGTTTCTTTTTTAAATTCCCTTAAATTAGGATTTCTAAAATAGGGACTATTCCGGATAGAAAAAACCCCGTGAGACCCCTATTTTTAACCAATTATTAACAAGCTAACAAAAATTTTTTTTTCAATTTTGCACCCCAACAAAATGATTTAATAGGTACTTTACTATGGAAGAAACAATGAATAAGGCTGTTGACATTAAAGCGATCAACGAAAAGATCGAAAAAGAAAGTGCCTTTGTTGATCTGCTGACCCTCGAAATCAATAAGGTGATCATAGGACAAAAAGAGATGGTTGAGCGTTTGCTCATCGGTCTATTGGGTCGCGGTCATATCCTTCTAGAAGGGGTTCCCGGTCTGGCCAAGACCCTTGCCATCAACACCCTCAGTCAAGCGGTAAAAGGTCAATTCAGTCGGGTTCAGTTTACCCCCGATTTACTTCCTGCAGATGTTATTGGAACGATGATTTACAACGTAAAAGAGAATGATTTTACGATCAAAAAAGGACCCGTATTTGCCAACTTTGTCTTGGCAGATGAGATCAACCGGGCCCCGGCTAAGGTCCAGTCAGCTTTGCTCGAAGCCATGCAGGAAAAGCAGGTAACCATTGGGGATACCACCTTTAAACTCCCTGCTCCCTTTTTGGTAATGGCCACTCAAAACCCCGTAGAGCAAGAGGGAACCTATCCCTTGCCAGAAGCTCAAGTGGATCGTTTTATGCTCAAAACCATTATTGATTATCCCAAGTTGGAGGAAGAACAAATTATTGTTCGTTCCAACCTTAACAATGTGAAAGAAAAAGTCAATGCTGTAGTAACCACCAAGCAGATTGAGACCGCGCAAGCCACCGTAAGGGAAATCTATATGGATGAAAAAATTGAAAAATACATCCTCGATCTGGTTTTTGCCACCCGTTATCCGGAACGCTACAACTTGGCCTCCATCAAACCCTTAATCAGTTTTGGTGCTTCTCCCCGTGGAAGTATCAATTTGGCCACTGCTGCCAAATGTCACGCCTTTTTAAAACACCGAGGCTATGTCATTCCTGAAGATGTTCGTGCTGTCATATACGATGTATTGAGGCACCGTATCGGATTGACTTACGAAGCCGAGGCAGAAAACGTGACCACTGAAGATTTGATCAGCCAAATCATCAATGAGGTTGAAGTCCCATAGGACTTACGTCTTTTTTTACTTCAAATTCTAGCACCCATGGACACTAAGGAGCTCTTAAAAAAAGTTCGTAAAATTGAAATCAAGACCCGTCGCTTGAGCGATGATATCTTTGGAGGAGAATACCAAAGTACCTTCAAAGGTAGGGGAATGACTTTCAGTGAAGTGCGCCAATATCAATATGGGGATGATGTGAGAAGCATCGACTGGAATGTGACAGCCCGCTACAACGAACCCTTTGTAAAAGTTTTTGAGGAAGAAAGGGAGTTGACCCTCATGTTGATGATCGATGTCAGTGGATCAGAGTTGTTTGGTACTCAAGGACAATTCAAGAGAGAGGAATTGACCGAAATCGCCGCAACATTGTCTTTTTCGGCCATGCAAAACAATGATAAAGTGGGATTGATCCTCTTTTCGGATCAGATAGAATTGTTCATCCCACCCAAAAAAGGACGTTCTCATGTTTTGCGGATCATACGTGAACTTTTGGAATATAAACCCCAAAGTCAAAAAACGAGTATCAGCAATGCCCTTGAATTTTTATCGGGAGTGATGAAAAAGAGAGCCATAGTTTTTATGATGTCCGATTTTATGGACAGTGGCTATGAAAAGACCCTGAGGATCGTAGCCAAAAAACATGATCTAACAGGGATTAGAATTTACGACCGACACGAAGAAAATATGCCCAATATCGGTTTGGTTCCCATGTTGGACAACGAAACGGGTCAGACGGCTTGGGTCAATACCCAATCGGTCAGCGTTAGAAAAGCCTATGCAGACCAATACCGTTTTGTGGTGAGCGAATTTGAAAACCTTTTTCATAAAAATGGTGCAGGAACTTTGCACAGTAGGCTGGACGATAGCTATGTCAAAAAGTTGTTGAACTATTTTAAATCCAGAGGCTAAATGAAGGGAAAGATTTTGCTTTTATGGGCCTGTCTCTTTTCTACACCTTTGCTTTTTGCCCAAATGGGCTATGATGTGCAAGTGGCAGTAGATACCACCAAAATGCGGATAGGAGAACAAATAGAATACATTCTTCAAGTAAAGGCTGACTCTGCCGCACAGATCACTTTTCCAGAGCAACCATTTTTTGCGCCTTTTGAAGTTTTAGAAGAAAGTCCTATCGACACCATCAGAGCCCAAAGTCATTATCTTTTTACTAAAAAATACGCCCTGATACAGTTTGACTCCGGGGCCTACTGGTTGCCTCCCCAAAAGGTAATGGTCAACGGTTTTTCCAAAATATCAGATTCCCTTCTGGTTCAGGTGGCTAACGTTCCGGTTGACACCCTCAAACAAAAACTTTTTGACATCAAACCCCTAGCAGAAGTAGCGCAAAATTTTGATGCCCTCACCCAAAGTATTGTTTATGGGGCATTGGCGGTATTATTATTGGTGGCATTGATTTACGCCTTTTTCTTTGCCAAAAAAAGAAGAGAAGAACGCAATAGAAAATTGCCTCCCTTCGAACGTGCGATTGAGGAACTAAAAGCCCTGGAAACCGTTACCCCCTCCTTACAAGAGGAATACAAACAGTACTATTCACGGCTGACCGATGTAGTGAGGCGCTATTTGGAAGAAGAAGCCAAAATCTCCGCACTGGAGAGCACCACCGATGAGCTGTTACTAAAATTAGAGGCTTTAAAACAATCGGGGCAGTTGGAGTTGGAAAGGGAAACGATCAAGAACCTCAAATCGGTTTTACAAACCGCCGATTTGGTCAAGTTTGCTCGATCTACCCCCGAGTTTGGCACTACCGCTAAAGACAGGGAATTGGTGGAGGGTGTAGTGATAGAAACCAAAGAGGCCTTGCCGGAACCCACGCCCGAGGAGATTCGAGAGCGAGAAGAATACCGTCTTTTACTGGCCAAAAAAAGAAGAAAAAAACAGTTGCAGTGGGGCTTGGCGTCTGTTGGAATATTGATGATTTTAAGTTTGGGAATCGCCATAGGGATATATGGTTACTATCCGGTAAGAGATACCTTGGTGGGATATCCTACCATACAACTGAAAAATAAGGAGTGGGTGACCAGTCAATATGGAACCCCTCCCGTAAAAATTTCTACTCCGGAGGTATTGAGAAGGGTAAAAACAGAAAAGGGAGGTGCATTGCGTTTTTCCTCCGGCAATTACGATGCTCCTTTTTATATCGATCTGGTATTTACCAAAAAACCGCCGAAGCAGCAGGGAGAAGAAGCTCCTTCAAAAGAAGATCAGCAGGCCCAACAGAAAGAAAAAGTTCAAGAATTGATCAATGCCATCATCAACGATTTTCAATCCAGAGGGGCGGTCAACATACTTATCAAAGAGGAAGAAATCACTACCTTATCTGGCATTCCGGCACTTAAAATTTTTGGAACACTCGATTACCCAAAAAAAGGAAAAAGTAAAAGAGTACGCTGCAATTACACCACTCATGTATTTGATTTTGAACAGGGGGGGATCAACCTTACTTTGCTGTATGAAAAGGAGGATAGATATGGAGAATCCATTGAAAAAAGGGTCATGGACAGTTTTGAATTGATAAAAGAATTATAGAAGATGTTTGAAGGTATTTACTTTGCGAATCCCGATTACCTTTGGTTGCTGCTTGCGCTGCCGCTGTTGGTGGGATGGTATGTCTTTAGCCGAAAAAAAACACAAGCGGTTTTAAAAATTTCTTCTCTCAATGGCTTTCGGGCAAAGTCCAGTTTTTTGGCCCAATTACAGCCTACCTTGTTTGTTCTGAGAATTTTGTCTCTCGCTTTGATTGTAATGGCTTTGGCCCGCCCCCAAACCATGGATGTCTCTACCCGAACCAAAACCAATAAAGGAATTGATATCGTCATGGCCATAGACATTTCTTCCAGTATGTTGGCACAGGATCTAAAACCCAATCGCTTGACTGCCCTCAAAAGGGTAGCGGCGTCTTTTGTCGATGACCGCATGAGCGACCGGATAGGATTGGTGATTTATGCGGGAGAAAGTTATACCAAAACCCCCATCACCAGCGATCGTGCTATTGTCAAAAATGCCTTGGGAGAAATTCAATTTGAGGGATTGATCGAGGATGGAACTGCTATTGGAATGGGATTGGCTACTTCGGTAAACCGTCTTAAAGACAGCCGTGCCAAAAGCAAGGTCATCATCCTGTTGACAGACGGGGTGAATAACTCCGGATTTATCGATCCTAAAATCGCCAGTGAATTGGCCGTAGAGTACGAAATTAAAACCTACACCATAGGATTGGGAAGTAATGGAACTGCAAGGGCACCCATAGGACTTTTACCCAATGGAAAATTCCAATACGGAATGACCAAGGTAGAAATTGATGAGGAATTGCTCAAGACCATTGCCGAAAAGACAGGAGGATTGTACTTCCGTGCAACCGATAATAAAAAGCTGGAGGAGATTTATGAGGAAATCAACAAGCTGGAAAAAACCGAAATCGAGGAGTTTAAGTATTATAATTACGATGAAAAATTCAGGCCTTTGATATTGTTGGCATTGGCTTTTCTGTTTATAGAATGGTTAATGAGAAATACCCTTTTTAGAAGTTTTATTTGATATGTATCAATTAGACGCACCTTTTTACTTTTATGGTTTGGGCATCTTGCCCATACTCTGGGTGGCCTATTTTTTGGTGATGGGATGGAAGCGACGTGCTCAAAACCGATTTGCCCACGTGGGCTTGATGGAAAAGTTAAGTCCTCACCGTTCAAAGTTCAAACCTGCCTTTAAACTATTGATGCTTTCGCTCGGAATTTCCTTTTTGATCTTGGGTCTGGTGAATCCCAAAATAGGAACCCAACTGGAGACCGTAAAAAGGGAGGGTGTAGATATTGTTTTTGCCATTGACGTATCCAAAAGTATGCTGGCAGAGGACATTGCCCCCAACCGATTAGAGAAGTCCAAACGCTTGGTGTCTGCCATCATCAATCAGTTGGCCAGTGACCGAATTGGCATCATTGCCTATGCTGCCCAAGCCATTCCTCAGTTGCCTATTACCACCGACTATGGAGCGGCCAAAATGTTTTTGCAAGCCCTCAATACCAATATGCTTTCCTCACAAGGAACAGCGCTGGATGCAGCCCTGGACCTCTCGGGAACTTATTTCGACGATGAGGATCAAACCAACAGGGTGGTCTTTTTGATTTCAGACGGAGAAGATCATTCTGAAGAAGGGGCCTCTGCCGCCCAAAGAGCTGCGAATATGGGGATCCGAATTTTTACTTTTGGTGTAGGCACCGACGAAGGGTCTCCCATTCCCATCAAACGCAATGGGGTGGTAGAGTCCTACAAAAAAGACATGAAAGGGGAGACCGTGATCACCAAAAGAAATCCTGTAATACTCCAAGAGATAGCTGAAGCAGCAGATGGGGAATATGTGGATGGAAACGATACCCAAGCAGTGGTGGATTTTGTGGCAGAAACGCTAAAAAATATGGATAAAAAGGAATTTGAGGCCAAAAAATTTGTGAGCTACAAAGACCAGTTTCAGGCTTTTCTTTTTGCAGGATTCCTATTAATTTTGTTGGAGATGTTTCTTTTTGAAACCAAAACCAAATGGGTACAACGTCTAAATTTGTTCAACGAAAAATGATGCACAAGCCGATCTTTTTTTGGGGACTTCTATTTTTTGGGATGTCATTGATGGCCCAACAGGGGGAAGTGATCAATCATATCTATGATGGAAATGAACAAGCCTCTGCCGAGCTTTTTGACGAGGCAGAAATGGCCTATCGCAGGGCGTTGTCAAAAGCCCCCGAAAAACCGGAGGCCCTGTATAACCTTGGAAATACCCATTTCCAAGAACAGGATTTTGATGAGGCCAAACAACGCTTTTTTCAAACCCAAAAATTTGCGGAGAACAAATCCAGCAAACACCATGCTTTCCACAACCTTGGCAATGTGTTCATGAAACAAAAAGACTATGCCAAGGCCGTAGAGGCCTATAAAAATGCCCTGCGAAATAATCCCGAGGACGAAGAGACCCGATACAATTACGCTTTGGCCAAAGAGTTGTTGGAAAAGGAACAAGAGCAAGAGCAAAACCAAGATCAAAACGATCAGCAGGATCAAAATGATCAAGAGGATCAGCAGGATCAGGACAACAAGGACGAGAATAAAGAAGGCGATAAGGACAAAGATCCCGGAAAGGAAGATGAGGACAAGGAGGGAGATGAAGGAGAGGACAAAGAGGATAAAAAAGACGAGGGGGATCAAGAAAAACAGAAACAACCGGAGCAGGATGATTCTGAAAAAGAGCAACCCTCAAAACCTCAACAAACTGAACTTTCTCCAGAGCAGATTAAAAGCTTGTTGGAAGCCATGAGCAATCAAGAGAAAAAAGTACAAGACAAAGTCAATGCCGAGA
>CAJXEG010000072.1 GCA_913052425.1 uncultured Flavobacteriaceae bacterium
ACTATATTTAGTATGCTAAACTAAAAAAAAATCGATAATAAACAAGATTTTTTTTTGTCTTGGCGGTTTCGTTCTAGGCTTGAATCAATTGCTTGTATTGATCGGCACTCATTAAATGTTTAAGTTGGGCGGGATTGTCCATTTTTATTTTAATCATCCATCCCGATTCATAGGGCTGATCATTAACGGCCTCTGGGGTGTCCTCTAGGGTTGAGTTAAACTCTAAAACCTCACCGCTAAGGGGCATGAATAAATCAGAAACTGTCTTTACCGCTTCCACCGTTCCAAAAACTTGTTCCCGCTCCAAAGTATCTCCTACGGTTTCAATTTCAATGTAGACGATGTCTCCCAACTCCCGTTGGGCAAAATCTGTAATGCCTATGGTAGCAAATTCACCATCTAATTTGACCCACTCGTGGTCATTACTGTACAGGAGATCGGAGGGAATATTCATTAACCTTGGTTTAAATTACAAACGCAAAGTAATACAATTCACTTTTAGTTTCCAAAATTATAACGGATGGTGATCCCCGATCTGATAGAGGTTTGGGGAAAAGCCGTTGAAATGGCAAATTCAGAGAAATTGTGATCGTAGAAAAATATGCTCGTCAGATTCTTAGACAAGTTATAGTTTGCAGAAAATTTGATGGACATGAGGGTTTGTCCGGCAGTTACTTGATTATTGTCATAATCCAAATTGCGTAGTAAAGTGATGTTTTTTCGGTAAGAAAAATCCGCTTTCAGATTGAGGTCTCCGCTCAGGACAACCCTTCTTCCCCCCAAATTGGTTCTGATTCTCAGGTCTTTTAAACGATAACCCATCCCTACGATGTATTCATTTCCACTTTGTTCGGTCAGCAGGCTGTTGTCCAAACTTAAGGACAGGGCGCGATCACTCCGCAACTCTGCAAGTATTTTAAGTGAGTTTTTGAACTCTACATCCAGCCGGATCAAAGGGTTGAATTGCTCTGCCAAATTGATATTAGAGTAAAATCTTGAGGCCATGTAATTCCCCGATTGGTCTTTGAGCAAGGGTTGGGTGGGGTCGTATTCCAAATTGGTTTGATAGTTGGTAAGGGTATAACTCGAACGATAACCGTGGGTGATGGAAAATCGATTGAAGATTTTGGCCAAAGATTTGATTTTGGTTAGTCCTGTGTACTTCAAATTCCAGTTGGGTAATGGTGTATTTTGGATGGGATCAAAAGATATTTTGTTGGGATCGGTTCCGGAATAGGCTGAAAGGAGGGAAGCGACCAAAACGGTTTGGTGGTTTTTACTGAAGCCTTCGGGAAAGCCATTTTCATCGGGATTGGTAAGCGAGGTTCCCTTCTGCTCTGCCAAGCGGTTGGCGATGATAAGGCGATTTTCTCTGAAGTTCTTAAAATTTTGATTGACAATGCCATCTCCTCCTGAAAAAGTGGTTCTGATCAAAATGGTAGACATTCCAAAATTCCCATATTCATTGGTATTTAGGGAGATATAATTCTGATTTTGGATGTTGAAGTTTTCTGACAGATTGGTTGAATAGTTGCGTTCAGCGTTCAAATCGATGGTGAGGTCTTTTAAGGGGTTGATCTGAGCAGAAACATTGAGTTTGTTGTTATGAACTTGAACAAAAGGCACGTTAAAATTGGGGAAACTGGTCAACCATCCTCTTTTGGCTATCTCATAACGGACATCGGCCTGACTTCCAAAAGTAAAACCAAAAGAGGGGTCTAGAGTACCAATAAATCCAACATTGGGGAGATATCCCGGAATGACTTTACCATTGTTTTCCGAATAATTGAATTGAACTCTTTTGATCGATGAGAGCAGGTCAACCAAGTAAGTGGCCCCTTTCCTGAAGACCGTATTTTTGGGTTTTTTCTCTTGTTCTTGGGCCTGAGGGTTGTTGGCGGCTGCCGCTCTGGCAAAAGGTTGGTCAAAAGGTGATCTTTTGGATTTTAATCCGAGAATGGTATAGAGTTTTTCAAAAGAAATTGATCCGGTTAGGGTTTTGGTATTGGCATTTTGAATGGTGTTGACAATCCCCAGTGACGAACCTTCTTGGCTGGTGACAGCCGCCATGGCGTTGGATCCCCTTTGCCAACTGAAATCCCCTGTATAGTTGTAATTAGCATCAATAAAATTAAGAAAGGGAATTAATCGCAAAGGAATTTTGTAGTTAAATGAAAGGGACTGAAAATGGCGATCGGTTTGACCGGTATCCCAAATCCCATCCCAGATATCTAAGCTTTTGTTGATCCTCCCCAAAGGATTGTTGGGATCATTTTCATAGAAATTCCGGACAATGTTGTTGTTGGAGGCTGTAAAATTAAAACGTAAAGATCGGGTCAAATTATGGCTGATCGAGTAGGACCAGTCAAACAGATAGTTTCTGAGTTGCAGGTTCGGCAGGGGGATTTGTTGGGCTGCATCAATCCCTTCCATATAGACTTGTCGGAAACGCTGACTGCTAAAATCTCGATTGATATTGGAGGTAATTTCTATGTTATTGGGAATGGGATTGAAATTGATTTCTTTCAGCCATTGCCAGTATCGCTTGCGATTCAAGGCTTTGATTTTTCTGAATGGGTTGATCTCCATCGGCTTAAAAGAATGACCGTAGTTGGCCCCTAACTGAAGGTTTTTATCGGTTTGGTTTTTAATTTCATAATCGTGGTGTTGCAACTCGTTGTAGGCATATGAAAAATCAAAATTTTCGGGACTGTAGAAACGGGTGGGTCTACTGCCTGTTTTATTTTTTCGCACCCCGATCAAACTGACACTTCTTCTATGGGTATAGTCTATGGCTTGATTGTTAATGGAATCTCTTTGTGCAGGTCTTTTTGAACTCTCCAGTCGATCTTCCAGCAGTATGTCCTGATAAAAGGGATCATACTCCGGCGTAATGAAGGTTTCTCCTACATTGAAGTTAAGGGGTATTTGAAGTCCCCAGTTTTGAGGCAGTAATTTTCCCAAGTTGATGTTGGTCACCACATCATACTGTCTCATGTCCTCCCGATTGCTTTGGTTAGGGGTCTGGTCAATGGAACCAAATCCAATGGTGGAAATTCGTGCTGTGGCAGCCACAGTGGCCAAATCGGCAAAATTGGCGTCCATGGCTCCAACGGCAGCCCAGCCCCCTTTGGAATCAATTCCCGCAATGCGCAATTCGTTGAACCATACTTCTCCACACAAATCATCTCCCAACTGCTGGGAGGGGTTTTTTACCCCAATCATCAAGGTCTTAATAGACCCCAAAGAAGGATTCCCTTTTACAGCAAATTTGTATTTCTTGAATCCGGGCAGAGCACTGATTGGTGAAAACTCGGTGACGGGATTCATGTCCTCATCAAAATAGGAAACCCTACCCAGACCGGAATTATTGATGGCGGCGGCTTTTAGTTTTGCCAGTAATTTGATGGGCACTTCCAATGCATTGGATTCTGGTTGCCAAACTTCATCAGCAGTGAATTTGTTGGATGAACTTTCTGCGTATTCAGTTGGTTTTAATGGAATTTCGACTTGATAATAGTTGTCCAAAAAGTCTGTCCCCAAGCGGATAAATGCAACCATACGTCGGTCATAGTCCTCGGCTGTTCCCTCCCCAGGCAAAGGTTTTTGACCTACGATGGATTCGGCATGTAGAAACATTTTAAGGTTTTTGTATTGTCGAATATCCACATTCACATTTTTGTAAACAGCCCTGTAATCCATCGGTTGAAGGTCGCATATCCTGAGAGACATCGATTGCTCATTTTGTCGGACAATGGTGTTGTTGTTGTTGATCTGTTCCCTTTGAATGTCGGGGGGCAATACATAGTTGATGGGAATACGATTTTCGTTTTCCAAAATATTGACGGTACTGATGTCAACTGTGGTATTGTTGTTTTTGGGTAGGTTTTTATTTAGTTTTTGATTGTATCTGCGCCAATCTCCCCGAACCAGATCCAAGGTTCCAAATCGCAATACAACGGGTTCTTCAAAACCTTTGAGTACCATTCGCATAAAACGGATGGAACGTAAATCTTCGATGTTGTTGATGGCCTCAAAATATTCATCAAATTGGGTGTCTTCATAGTAGCCCTTTTGTACCGGTATTTTGAACTGAATCCACCGGGTGGTGATTTCATCTCCGTTGGGAACAGCAACTTTTACATTTTCACGAACATCGGTGATAAAAGGGTGATTGCCCACCCCCATTGATTTTGAAATGGGTACGCGATACTCAAAGTAGCTATCGATGGTGTTCATGCTTTGATCGCGGTTGATGTCCTCCGAGTCTGGTTCGGTTGTATTACCTCTATCGTTATCAGAAAAAGCAACGGGGGAGTTACCTTGTGTACCGTTGTAATTTTTGTAGCGGTCTAAAACGCCTCCCTTGGCAGAGACAAAAAATTGATAGTTGTCACCGGCTGGGTCTTCCTCCAAACCATTGGTATAGACCAATCCTTCGCTAATGTCGTCCAAACCATCGAGTCCTAAATCTTGCGCTTCCCTGTCTTGGGGAATGGTATTGAATGCATAAAGCAATGATTGGGTAGAGGGTACCATTCCCCAAGGGGATTCATGAGCTAAAAATTGTGAATTGGGTCCGGGTAAACCATTTTCAAATTGTTTTCTACCATCTTTAAGAATGTCCTCTGAAATGTTTCCCAAATGGAAATAAAGCTCCCCTAGGTCGTCTTGCTCTGTTATTATTTCACTAAAAGTGTCTAACAACCAAAACTCGATAAATTCCACATTGGACTGTTCAAAATTGGTCGCGTTGATGGGTCGCATGATTCCTGCCCAATTTTCAGCACGATCTCTTTTAAACTCCTCCTCAGTAGAATTGTTATAGGGTCCTTTTTCTTGAGGGTAATAGGCCAAATCGAGTGTGTTTTGGACTGTGGTAGTTCCCTGTACAAGATCCTGTTCGGGGAAAATTTCTTTGATAAAAATCCTACGGGTGGTGTTTAGTGAGATATCCTCATTGTTGATCCCCGACGGCCTCCCACCAGCGTAGAAGATAGGATCAATGGAATACCATGCAAGTTTGGCCCTTCCGTAACCACTGCTGATGTCGATGTTTTTGATCTCTGAACCTTTAAAGTTTTTGTAAGGAATACTGGAGAGTTTCCAAGAGTTAAACCCTTTGATATCAATATTGGTTTGAGCCCCCTCAAAATCATCAATATAAACATTGGATTCGCCTTGTAGCTGTGTGTTTTTTGGTTTTCCTGCAATGAGGTTGGCTACTTCTCCTCTAAAGGACAACATGGAGGGCACATTGGTATTAATGGTAGGGATTTTATTGACCCAGCGGGTTAAAAAAGGAAGTTCCGTAGAAAAATTGGTATTAAAACCGATCATGGTATTGTTCACCGGTTCTGTTCCGTAGTTTGCTTTTTGAGTGAGTGGGTTTTCGCTCAAATTCAGGAGGGTTCCACCAAAAACCACTTTGTCGTTGACTTTGTGAACGATATTGACTCCCGAAAACCTTTTGTTCTGTTGATTAAAAAAAGAGTTGTTTTCTACAGATATGTTGATGGGTAAGTTTGAAGCTTGGAGTGCAGGATCTAAAATTTTGACCCTACCAATGGCATAATTGACGGTATAGTCAATGCCCTCACGCAATACCCTTCCTCCTGCTGTGACCTTTACAGAACCCCGGGGAACATTGAATGCACCGATGGGAATGCCATCCCCCCCTTCGGATTTATAACGACCTTTGAGCTGAAATTTATTTTTTTCGGTTGTCTCCAAAGCAGCCGCTTTGGTTTTTAAATACATCTCATTGAAAACATATCTTTTCTGATTGGCGTTGTAAGTTTCAATGTTTTTGTATTGTTCTCTTTGTGAGTTGGGATCGTCCAATAGCTCAAAAAGGTATTCTCCAAAAGGTTCTACATTAGGAAAAATAATTCTCCCGTATTGAGGTTCTATGGTAATTCCCGGAATATAATCAAAGAATCCATCTCCCTCGGGTTGTGGGTCTTGATAGAAGTTGAGTTGATCCAAATTGAAAGTATTCAAAAGGATTCTGTTGTCCATCTCCTCAGGCCAAATGGATTTGTCTACAGGAGTCAAATAATTGATGGGCGAAGGATCGGAATAGAGGATATTGAGTCTGAAATTTTCTTCAGAAAGTTGAAAAGCACCGGTATTGTAGATGTTTTTCATCATCAAATTCCAAATGGGCTGACGAACATCCGTAATGTTACTTTTGAGCAGTTTGACGACCAAATTGTTATTTTTAATACTCTTAGTCTCTCCGTCTGGAGAGCTGTCAATAATAGAGGTGGTCTCTACACTACCGTTGGCAAATTCTCCAACTTTATAGATTTTTCCCCTAAAGGTGTATTGAAAAGCTACAGCCAAAACTTCGTCATTACTCAAGCGCTGGTTCAGAGAGATGTAACCCAATTGAGGGTGAAGTTTATATTCACTTTCACTGAGTTTTCTGGCACTTTCCAATACGGCATAATCAAATCCTTCGTTGACGGCATTGTTGTAGGCTCCAAATGAACGGGGAATAGAGGCAATGTCGCGAATGTCGCTACTCAAGATACCTCCTCTTCCAATGGTTTCGGGATCCAATCGGTTATTTTTATTGGAAGGAGGGCTGGAAAAACCTGTTCCGTTAAAAAAGTTGGTGATTCTGTCATCGAGTTTGGTTTTACGGGGATCGCTTTCGCCTAAATCCTGAAAACCTACAATGTTTCGGATGTTTCTGGTTTGAGATCCCCTGTTGGTAATCCAGACTTCAATCCTAGTGATCTGAACCGGTGAATTGATGTAGGGGTAGTTTTTGAGAAATTGGTCGTAGTTGGCCCTAAAATATTGTGACAAGAAATAGTGACGGTCTTCTTCATAGTCCAGGGCAAA
>CAJXEG010000073.1 GCA_913052425.1 uncultured Flavobacteriaceae bacterium
ATTGTTTTTAATTTCAACTGAATAATGAATATAATTTTCTAAATCACTGTTTTTAAATGATTTGAATTGAGACAGCTCTTCAAAATAATCCTTATCTTGAATGATACCATGCTTTAACATCTCAGCGTACCCACTTTTATATTCGTTTTCTGGTAAGGTATCTAAAAAGCGTGCGTCAATGATTACCAATTGGGGGTGTGTTATAATTCCAATTTGGTTTTTTAAACCACCCAAGTCAACTCCTGTTTTTCCTCCAACCGATGCGTCAACCATTGACAATAGTGTAGTGGGGACATTAACAAAATCAATTCCTCTTTTGAAAGTTGCTGCTACAAAACCTCCCAAATCAGAAACTACACCGCCACCAACATTAATCAAAAGACTTTTTCGGTCGGCTCCCAAATAAGAAAGTTGTTCCCATACTTCTTTACATGTTTCTAATAGTTTATTTTCCTCCCCAGCAGAAATAACAAGAACGGGAGAGGCTTTTAATCTAGAAAAATAATCCAAAAAAGAGGGGAGACATTGTTGTTTAGTGTTTGAGTCTACAAGGATGAATATTGAGGAATAGGACTTGCTATCTAAAAGTTTATCCATTTCCCCATAGGCCTCACCAGAAAACAAAACCTTGTAACCCTCACCTTTAATTGCAGATAAAACGTTTTTCATAATTTCAAAAGTAAAACATTAGATTGAATTGTAGTATTGATTGTTCATTCTCTGCGATATCTTAGTTGAAGAACCTGAATTGTTTTTTCACAATTCTCTACCTCAAGAGAAATCGGTTTTTCATCCCAGTAACAATTAATAAAATAAATTTTACAACTGTCTTTTTGGGTATTACTTTTCCTAAAATCAACCCTTGCTTTATTAAGAACCCCACTAAAAGCAAGGGAATCAAATCGACTGTCGGCATTAATTGTAGTCTTCCATTTTTTCTTTGATAAATTACTAATTACTCTGTCATTGGGGCCATAATTACAAGTGGTTTTTTTTCCCTTTAGGATGAATGCCAAAAAAATAAGCCCAACTGAAAAACCAATCATGTAGAAGCCTAAACGATACAACAACTTCATAAGCTTACTATATTTATAGATCTTGATTGATCATTATTGATTTCAATATTTACTCGGCTACAATTTTCTGGGAGTAGTGCTAAGACCCTTTCGCTCCATTCTATAAGACATATATTTCCAGAATCCAAATATTCCTCTATACCAATATCTAATACTTCTTCTAGGCTTTCAAGTCTGTAAAAATCAAAGTGATAAATAAGGCCCTTGTTGAGACTGTTGTAGTGATTAACAATTGAAAATGTGGGGCTTGATATGGAATCCATAACCTGCCATTTTTGGCATAGTCTTGAAATGAGTGTTGTTTTACCAGCTCCAATGGGACCATCAAAACAAATGACTGGGCTTTGCAAATGCTCGTCTAAATAATCTACTGCTTGATTAATTTGATTTAAATGATAGCGGAAAGACATATTACAAATTTAATACTAACGCGGACGCATTACAACAAAAGGTATGATCATTTCTTCCATAGATATTCCACCGTGTTGAAAGGTATTTCGGAAATGATTGGCATAATGATTAAAATTATTTTGATAGACAAAATACTGTTGTTCTCTTGCGAAGATGAACTTACTGTTGATATGGGTAGATGGTAATTGCAGTGCTTTTGGATCATTGACTTCCATTACAGATTTAGGGGGGTAGCTCAAGCTCTGCCCAGCTTTGTAACGAAGATTCGTGCTTATCTCGCGTTTACCTCTGATTTTAAGCGACTGATCAACATTGATCGTCCCATGGTCGGTAGTGACAATCAGATTAAAGCCCAACTTTCTGGCCTGTTGAATGATTTCCAGTAGGGGAGAGTTTTTGAACCACGAGAGGGTAAGAGACCTGAAAGCCTTGTTGTCCGAGGCCAATTCTTTGATGATTTCCATTTCTGTTTTGGCATGGGATATCATGTCTACAAAATTATAAACGACCACCACCAAATCATCTTTTTTATGATTGTTAAGGGATTGAGCCAGTTCTCTCCCGTCTTTGAGGTTGGTGATCTTAGCATAGCTGAATTGCGACTTTATGCCATTCCTGTCCAGTTGTGCTTTTAGAAATTCTGCCTCGTTAAGATTTTTGCCCCCTTCTTCATTTTCGTTGACCCATAAATCCGGATGTGTTTTTTGCATTTCTATAGGCATCATTCCCGAGAATATTGCATTTCGTGCATATTGGGTGGCGGTGGGGAGAATACTGAAATAAGTGGTTTCCTTTTCCTTTTGGTAATGATTTTCGATGATGGGAGCAATCATTTTCCATTGGTCAAAACGCAGGTTGTCGATTACCAGCATGAGTGTTGTCTTACCGGATTCATTTTTGAGTAGAGGAAAGAGTTTTTCTTTAAGGATTTGATGGGACATCAAAGGCCCTGATTCATTGACAATCCAATCTTCGTAATGGTTTTCAATGAATTTGGCAAAAAGGCGATTGGCCTCTTTCATTTGATTTTGGAAAATTTCCAACATGGCCAAATCGTCCAGGTCTTCCAATTCCATTTCCCAATAGAGCATTTTGATGTAAAAGTCCGACCAATCTTTGTGTGTTTGAAGCTCATTTAAGGATAATGAAATCCTTTGAAAAGCTTGTTGGTAATTGATGATGGTTTTTTCGGCAATCAAATTTTTGTGTTCAAATAATTTCTTGAGGGCAAGTAAAATTTGATTGGGATTCACGGGTTTGATCAAATAATCTGAAATCTTGGCGCCAATGGCTTCCTCCATGATTTGTTCCTCCTCATTCTTGGTAATCATGATTACCGGTAGGTTGGGGGAACTCAATTTGATTTCGTTAAGGGTTTCCAGGCCACCAAGTCCGGGCATATTTTCATCCAACAACACCACGTCAAAGGATTTATCTTGGAGGATCAACAAGGCATCTTGACCATTGTTGCAGGCAGTGGTATGGTAACCCTTGCCTTCCAGAAATAAAAAATGGGGTTTGAGTAATTCAATTTCATCATCCACCCACAAGATCTTGATTGGAGTCATATTGTGTATCTTCGCACTAAGATTAGCAATTTTGAAAACAAAAAAGGTTACCCTTTTGAACGACCCAATTTACGGATTTATTGGCATTCGTTCCCCATTAATCTTCGAGGTAATTTCCCACCCATGGTTCCAGCGTTTGAGGAGGATTTCTCAAATGGGATTTTCCTATTATGTATATCCCGGTGCGCATCACACTCGCTTTGAACACGCCATTGGTGCCATGCACTTGATGCAAGAGGTCATTGCGGTTTTGAGAAAAAAGGGAGTTGAGATCAGTGAAGAGGAGGCAGAAGCCATGCAATTGACCATATTGTTGCACGACATTGGTCATGGTCCTTTTTCCCATACTACCGAGGCACTATTGGCGGGGAGGGTCATGCATGAGGAGGTTTCGCTGGAGGTGATGAAGCGCTTGAATGATCAATTCAATGGAGCTTTGGATATGGCCATTGCAATTTTTACCGATAAATACCAAAGAAAATTCATGCACCAACTCATTGTTGGTCAGGTTGATTTGGATCGTATGGATTATCTCAAGCGGGATAGTTTTTACTCCGGTGCCACCGAAGGTAATATCAACAGCAAGCGAATCATTGAAATGATGGCAGTAGTAGATGATCAATTAGCTTTTGAAGAAAAGAGCATTTATTCCATTGAAAAATTTCTAATGGCCAGAAGACTTATGTATTGGCAGGTCTATTTGCACAAAACAAGTCTGTCTGCCGAATTTTTGTTGACTCGTGTCCTGGAAAGGGTTCGTTTTTGTTATCAAAACGGATATAAGCCACAGGCTTCTGATCCTTTGGCATATTTTTTGTCGCGTAATGATTTGAATAGCAACCTTACAATGGATCAACTTGATAATTTTCTCCTTCTGGACGATTCTGACATCATACAAGGGTTGAAGTCATGGCAAAATCATGGGGATAAGGTTTTGGCAAAAACCTCTTATATGCTGGTCAACAGAAATTTACTAAAGATTAAAATTCAAGACGAGCCATTTGAACTACAAGCGGCTGAAAGCAAATACCTGCGTTTGAAAAACTATGGTTTGTTGGAAGAGGATTACCGATATTTTGTTTTTACCGGGGAAATTTCGAATCAGACCTATGTACCTCAGGACAAACAAATATGGATATTGACCAAAAATGGTTGCTTAAAAGAACTTCAGGAGGCAGACGCTTTTTTTAATTCTGAAGAACTTTCGCGGATTCAACAGAAGTATTATTTATGTTTTCCCAGGAATCGACATCTAACTTAAATTTCATATTTTTGCAACGATGAAATTTACGGCTCAACAAATTGCTGCTCAACTTGAAGGAACTGTAGAGGGGGACCCTAATGTTGAGGTTTTTCAACTCTCAAAAATTGAAGAAGCCCAAAAGGGTTCACTTACTTTTTTATCCAATCCAAAATACACTCCATTTATATACAAAACCCAAGCCTCTGTAACCATCGTGAATCAGGATTTTATTCCCGAGGACGACTTATCCACTACATTGGTAAGGGTTGACAATGCCTACGACTCATTTTCAATCCTTTTGGACTATTACAACAAGGCAAAAACCGCCATATCAGGCATTGCTCAATCTGCTGTAATTGACCCTTCGGTCAAAATAGGAAAAAACTGTTTCGTTGGTGAGATGGTTTGCATTCAAGAGGAAGCAGAGATTGCCGACGATGTAAAAATATATCCTCAGGCATATATCGGCAGTAATGTCACTATTGGAGCCGGAACGATTATTTTTTCCGGTGCAAAAATACTGGAAGATTCCATCATTGGCGAAAATTGTGTCATTCACAGTGGTGCTGTTATAGGCTCTGACGGTTTTGGATTTGCACCTCAAAAAAATGGAGACTATAAAAAAATACCCCAAACTGGAATAGTAGTTTTGGGAGATCGTGTAGAGGTGGGATCCAACTCAACCATTGATCGAGCGACACTAGGAGTAACTTCAATTGGAAACGGTGTTAAACTCGACAATCAGATTCAGATTGCTCATAATGTGGAGGTAGGAGATAACACTGTTATCGCAGCTCAAACTGGAATTGCAGGATCATCCAAAATTGGTAAAAATTGCGTTATTGGTGGACAGGTAGGAATTGTCGGTCATATCAATATCGGTGACAATGTGAAAATCCAGGGGCAATCGGGTGTGATCAGTAGTGTTAAAGATAATTCAACCATACAAGGCACGCCGGCATTTTCCTACAACGATTACAACAAATCTTATGTTTATTTTAAAAATTTACCCAACATTTTAAAAGAAATTAACCAAATCATTAAGAAGCTTGACCTATGACAAAAATAAAATTTAATCAAAGAACGCTCAAAGACCAAGTTGCCCTCGATGGCGTGGGGCTTCACACTGGTAAATTTGTCACGATTATTTTTAAACCTGCTCCAGTAGACACAGGCTATGTTTTTGTTAGGACAGACTTGAGTCCACCTGTAGAAATTCCTGCAGATGTTCATTACGTAAACAATACAGATCGCGGTACCAACCTTGAAAAAGACGGTGCCAAAATCCAAACTTCAGAACACGTATTGGCTGCATTGGTAGGAATGGAGGTAGACAACTGTTATATCGAACTCGATTCAGCCGAGTCTCCTATCATGGACGGGTCATCAAAGTTTTTTGTTGAAGCCATCGAGTCCGTTGGAATTGAAGAACAAGATAAACAGAGGGAAGAATATGTCGTAACCGATCTAATCACCTACAAGGATGATGAGACTGGAAGTGAGATTACCTTAATTCCAGCCGACGAGTACCAAGTTACTACTATGGTCGACTTCGAAACTAAGGTTTTGGGTACACAAAATGCTTCCTTGGATACCCTTAGAGATTTTAAGGAAACCATTGCACCCTCAAGAACATTTAGTTTTTTGCACGAACTTGAAATGCTATTGGAACATGGATTGATTAAGGGAGGTGACTTGAATAATGCGATTGTTTATGTCGACAAACCTCTTTCGGAAAGCAATATGGATCGTCTAAAAGAAGCTTTTGGCAAAGAGAATATCGCCGTTCAACCCAATGGGATATTGGATAACCTAAGCCTTCATTTTTCCAACGAAGCGGCCCGTCATAAACTTTTGGATGTTATAGGAGATTTGGCATTGGTTGGAGTTCCCATCAGAGGGAAAGTTTTTGCCCACAAGCCGGGACATAAAGTAAATACTGATTTTTCGAGAAAACTCTCACAAATCATCAAACAAGAAAGACGTCAGAATGCGCCCAAAGTAGATCTCAATGTTGAACCACTGATGGATGTCAACGATATTATTAAAATGTTGCCCCACCGTCCCCCGTTTCTCTTGGTAGATAAAATATTCGAGCTTTCGGAGACCCATGTAATTGGTCTTAAGAATGTCACCATGAATGAACCTTTTTTTGTAGGTCATTTTCCAGGAGAGCCTGTCATGCCCGGGGTTTTGCAAATTGAAGCCATGGCACAAGCCGGAGGTGTTCTTTTGCTCAATACCGTTCCCGATCCTGAAAACTACCTTACCTTGTTTATGAAAATGGACAACGTAAAATTTAAAAGACCTGTAAAACCTGGAGATACACTTGTTTTTAAGTTGGAGTTGATATCTCCCATCAGAAGAGGTATATGCCATATGAAAGGAATGATTTTTGCCAACGGACACTTAATGACTGAAGGCGAACTCATGGCTCAAATCATCAAACGCAAATAATTAGAATGAAACAACCCTTAGCTTATATACACCCCGAAGCTAAAGTAGCCAAGAACGTAGTGATTGAACCCTTTACGACCATTGACAACA
>CAJXEG010000074.1 GCA_913052425.1 uncultured Flavobacteriaceae bacterium
TATTTAACTTACCCAAATTGGTTTTGCCCAATACATTGGAAGTTTTTGAGCCGGAACACGCTGAAAATGTGAAAACCACGCTGTCCGGTATGCAGGGGAATATTGAGGACAACTACACCGTTGTACCCCGTTTCCAAGGAAAATACCCTGTCGCTTCGGTCTCCTTTTCTTATTTTGATCCCAAAAAAGAAGAGTATTTTACTTTGCTATCCAGCGAACATATAGTAGATGTCTACGGTGGTCCTGTGGCCAATAATTTAAATGACAATACTACATCTGTTGCTGCAAAGCAACTTTTGGCCAATACAGACGAATCTTTCCGATTCATCAAATTGAAACCCAATTTAGAGCCCATCGTCAAAAAGGAATTTTGGAACGGTAAACTGTTTTATGCCTTGTTGACTTCCCCTATGTTTTTATTAATTGCTTTTGTTCTCCTAATGCAGCGCAATCAAAGAATTGCTGGTGATGTGGAAGGATCAAGACTTCGGGTGGCCAACCGTTTGTCCAAAAAATATTTGGGCGAAGCCAAAAAGAATTTAAAAAATAAAACGCTTTTTTACGATGCACTCGAAAGGGCGCTTTATAACTATTTGAAGGCCAGACTAAAAATCAAAGCAGATGACTTCAGCAAGGATAAAATAGCGGAGATTTTGTCCGACAAAAAATTGGCAGGAGCGGAAATTCAGTCCTTTATTGCCCTGTTGGAAAACTGTGAAGTGGCCCGATATTCTCCTGCTACGGATGCCAAGATGCAACAGGATTTTGACCAAGCTCTTTCTGTAATTTCTAATATTGATAAAAAATTATGAGAAAGCTTTTGATGCTCCTTTCTGTTTCATTTTTCTATTGCTCATTGGCTTTGGGTCAGGAAACAGAAACCACTTTCGAAAACGCCAGTTCTGCCTATAACGCCGGACAGTTTGAAAAAGCGGTGATGCTTTATAAAGAGATTTTGGAGAGCGGCCGGCACAGTGCCGAACTCTATTTTAACTTGGCCAATTCATATTACCGTTTGAACCAAGTGGGGGAGAGTATATTTTATTTTGAAAAGGCGAAACAACTGCGACCAAAAGATGAAGACATTAATGTGAACAGCGCTTTTGCTCAAAATATGGCCATAGATGCCGTAGAGGTATTACCCAAATCCCAAGTCACCCAATTGCAAGAAAAGACCATTGACCTGTTTTCTCAAGACGGTTGGGCTTATTTTATTATTCTTTTGGCTTGGTTGCTGGTTTTTTTTTGGGGACTTTATTTGCGGAATAAAGTTCCGCTAATCAAAAGGACTTTCTTTGTTTTTACTCTTGTTCTGGGAATGTTACTGATCGGTTCACTGTCTATTGCTGTTATCAAATCTGCCAACAATTCCGACACGACCTATGGCATTCTGTTTGATGAAAAAATTGATGTATGGGCGGAGCCCAATGCTCGGGCGGAGGTTTTATTTTTACTCCATGAGGGGACCAAAGTTCAAATGTTGGATCAATTACAAGAATGGCAAAAAATCAGAATCGCCAACGGTTCAGAGGGTTGGATCAAAAACGCCAAGGTGAGAAGCCTAAAAGGCTTTAAATAAGTTCATCCGGGAGCTCTTTTGAAATTTCGCTTCCCCAACTAAAGAGGTATTCCCCCAATTCGGTGATGGGTTCGTAAAGGATGGAATTCTCCATCATTTCTGTATCGATAATCGTGACCCATGTATTGAGTTTTCCTAAAAAAAACAAGGCCACACTCATCAATATCGCCCATTTTAAAAAACCGAAAAAAGCCCCTAAAAATTTATTAAAAAGTCCCAATGAGGCTTTACTGATGATTTTGGTCAAAGCTCGGGCCAATACCGAAATGGCGTATACGATGATGATAAACACGATTAAATAAGACCCGGTTTGGACGGCCACAGGATTCCAATCAAAGAATTCGTTTAACAGATCGGCAATAAAACCCGAGAATTCTACCGCACCCAATAGCCCCAAAAACAAAGCCCCCAAACTGGCTACCTCAACAATGAAACCCTTATAAAAACCTTTAATAAATCCAAAACCCAAGGCAATGGCCAGAATGATATCGATTGTATTCACTAGTGCGAATGTACTTTATTTTTGGGAATCTCTCTCCGAGATTAACCTTAAAGCCAGTATCTTTGAGGGTGCAAAAAAGTCAAAGCAGAGATAAAAAATTAAAGGAGCGTTGGGATCAATTGCTTATTGTCCTCACTGAGCGTTTTTCCGACGGTGAAGCCTTGGATGTCGAAGGCGTTTTGTATTTGATCGGTTTGCAAGAATTGGGTCAGGTTCATCAAAAAATGAAAAAAGACGACAATGTCAACCTGATCCATGTTGGTATCTGTACCGTATTGGAGCCTTATGGTTACTATCGATTTGATTTTTTTGACGAAGAGGGCTGGCCTCATTTTGAACTTTTGGAGGCCTTGCCTCCGCTCAAACCCGGAGAGCAAAGTATTTTGATGAAAGAAGCACTGGTAGCGTATTTTTTAAAACGCGAGCTAATTCAATAAATGTTTACTTTTGTTGCATGATTGATAAGATTAATGAAAACCTGACCCTGGTCAATGCTTTTGATGCTCAATCCAAAGAAGAGGTTGAGGCTTTTAGAATAAAATATTTGGGTAAAAAAGGGATTTTAAATGACTTTTTTGCTGCCTTTAAGGAGGTGCCTCCACAAGAGAAAAGAGACTATGGGCAGGCACTTAATACCCTTAAAAATGCAGTGGTCGAAAAGGTGAAAACCCTTCAAGTCCAAACCACCGATACTGCATCTCAAGGTAATCACGGTGATTTATCCAGACCGGGTTTTCCCCTGGAATTGGGTGCCCGACACCCCCTTTCCTTGGTCAAAAACAGAATTGTAGATATTTTTTCTCAGATAGGGTTCAACATTTCTGAGGGGCCGGAAATTGAGGACGACTGGCACAATTTCACCGCTTTGAATTTACCGGAATATCATCCTGCCAGAGACATGCAGGACACTTTCTTTATTCAAACCGATCCAGATATCTTATTGCGGACTCATACTTCCTCTGTTCAAGTGAGGTACATGGAAAACAATCAACCTCCCATCCGAACCATTTCACCGGGAAGGGTTTTTAGGAATGAGGCCATCTCTGCCAGAGCCCATTGTATCTTCCATCAGGTAGAGGGCTTGTATATTGACAAAAATGTCTCTTTTGCCGATCTAAAACAAACCTTGCTTTACTTTACCAAAGCCCTGTTTGGGAAGTCAAAAATTCGCTTGCGTCCTTCTTATTTTCCGTTCACTGAACCCAGTGCCGAAGTGGATATCTATTGGGGACTGGAGACAGAAACAGATTACCGCATCACCAAAGGAACAGGTTGGTTGGAAATCATGGGATGTGGCATGGTCGATCCCAATGTCTTAAAAAACTGCAATATCGATCATGAAAAATACTCTGGTTATGCTTTTGGGATGGGTATTGAAAGAATTGCCATGTTGTTGTACCAAATTGGAGATATTCGTTTGTTTTTTGAAAACGATGTTCGTTTTCTCTCCCAATTCCAATCGGGGAATTAATCCAATTTTTTAACGAGTTTTTTAAAGACTTTCTCCGGGTTTTTTCCCAAGTAAAGTATGTTGAAAACAGCATCTATAATGGGAACTCTGGTGGAGTATTTTTGGTTGATCATCTTTGCCGATTGGGTAGCGTAATAGCCTTCTGCTACCATCCTCATTTCCATTTGGGCGGCCTTGACTGAATAGCCCTTGCCAATCATACTGCCAAAAGAACGGTTTCGGCTGAAAACAGAATAGCCCGTTACCAAAAGATCCCCCAGATAGGCGGAGTTGTTGATGTTGCGTTTCATTTTGTAAACATCTTTGATAAAGCGCTTCATTTCCCTTATGGCATTACTCATCAATACACTTTGGAAATTATCACCATATCCCAGGGCGTTAGCAATCCCTGAGGCAATGGCATAAATATTTTTGAGCATACTGGCATATTCTGTACCCATGATATCATTGGAAATCGTGGTTCGGATGTATTGGGTTTTGAGCATGGCGGCCATCGCTCTTGCCAGTTTGTTTTCCTCACAGGCGATAGTGAGATAGGACAAACGTTCCATAGCGATTTCTTCAGCATGGGAGGGGCCTGCAATGACTCCAATTTTTTCTAGGGGAACATTGAGCTTTTGGTTTAGATGTTCTCCCACGATTAACATACTTTCTGGAACGACTCCCTTGACAGCAGAAAAAATTATTTTATCATCTAAGGCTTGGTTCAATTTTTCTAATTCACTCGATAGAAAGGCTGATGGAATGGCAAGGACCAATACATCGGCTTCAGACACGACATGATTGATGTCTGAACTGATCTTTAGACGTTTGGTTTTGAGGTTGGCAGCACTGAGATAGTTAGGGTTGTGGCGGTATTTTTTTACAAAATCGCCATTGATGGGGTTTCTGATGTACCACCCTACATTTCTTTTATTTTCTGTAAGGATTTTGATCAGTGCGGTCCCCCAGCTTCCACCACCCAAAACAGCTACTTTGAGTTTGCTTTTTAAAATCAAATGGGAAATGGTAGGCTTTTGTGAGGGGTGTTTCATAGGGTGTTATTTATCCTATGCCAGCCAAGTATCCCAAGGGATTCTGCTCAATAGCAATAACAGCCCAAATCCGTAGAACAAAGCAACCCGCAGAAATTTTTTCCCGGGATCACTTTGACGTTTGTGAAGGGACCAGCCCATTGTAATCAGGACAATGGCCAATATGTTGGTAAAAGGATGCTCCACCAAATAAAGCCTCGTTTGAGCATCTTTCATGACACCGCCCATACCGAGATTGGACCATTGGTCAAACCAAGGAGAAACGAAATATAAAATCAGTCCTATCAACAGTTGTATGTGAGAGAAGATCAATCCAAACAGGGACAGTCTAAGGTCTTTGGATTCGAAATCTTTTCCTTTGATTTTTCCGACAATGGCGTTGAGTATGCCAAGAATTAAAACCAGTAAAACCAGATAAGCCCAATAGGAGTGTACGTTTTTGAGTAGCGAATACATGCTTTATTTTTTTTTGAAAGATACGATATTCTTTGGATCAATAAATGTCCTTAAGACAAATATGAGACTACATCATGGCATTTAAGTAGGAGGGTCTCCTGTAACCTCCTTGCCGAGCCAGTGGGGTCTGTGAAAGCTTATATTTTCAGTGGGGAGTTTAATTTTGGCCAGTATCATATTCTTGTTGGGGCTTAAAAATTCGTCTACCTCGAAATTAAGTTCTTCCTGTGGAATGATGTATCTGATTTTTTCGATCGGTTTTCCTATGGCGAGTCGAAGTAACGCTTTGGACTCTTCATAGGGAATGGCAGTTTCCCATTCCAATCGAGTGGTTCCTGCGGTGTTGCTTTTGCCTTTAATGGTTAGCCATCCTTCTTTGTCTTTGATTCGAATCCTAACCCTTCGCTCAGGGTCCTTACTGAGATAGCCCAGAAGGATGTGGTGATGGCTAGTGGCCTGGTCTTTGAAAGTAGGGTCAATGACCAAAAACTTTTTTTCAATCTCTGTTTTCATATTTAGAAATTAAGTTCAAATCAATCGGGGATCAAAACCGTCTTCCCGAAATAAGTATCAATAGGGGTTTCGATGATTTTTAACCCTTTGAGTCGTTGGTTACTGTAATGAATAGATCGACTACAACTTATTTGTTAAACAAATGATGACTATAAAAACTATATGGTTGATACCCTGAGGGTGTTGACCATTCCTTTTTTAATGATGGGCATGGAAGTCAGGTTGATCAAAAGATCTCCTTTGTCCACGTAACCTGTTTTTTGGGCGATTTCATTGATCTGCTCTACTGTTTTGTCAGTGCTTTCAAAACTGTCATAGAAAAAGGCTTTGACCCCCCAAATGAGATTGAGTTGGGTTAGAATTCTTTTGTTGGGTGTAAAAACCAAAATATGGGAATTGGGTCGCCATGCCGAAACTTGAAAGGCAGTATAACCACTATTGGTCAAGGTGCATATGGCTTTGGCCTGAACATCATTGGCAATGTGTACGGCGTGATAACAAATGGATTTGGTAATAAACCTAACGGTTCTGATGTTTGGTGGTTTTTGCGGTACTGAGATCAGCTCGGAGTTTTCCACACTGCGAATGATGGAACTCATGGTCTGGATCACCTGCACGGGATATTCACCAACAGAAGTTTCTCCGGAGAGCATCACGGCGTCTGCTCCATCCATCACCGAATTGGCAACATCGTTTACTTCTGCCCGCGTTGCAGTGAGGCTGTCGATCATACTCTCCATCATCTGGGTTGCAATGATGACGGGAATCCGGGCTTTTTTGGCACGTTTGACCAATTCTTTTTGAATCAGAGGAACCTCTGCCGGGGGAATTTCAACTCCCAGATCACCACGGGCTACCATCAGACCATCACAATAAGAAATGATTTTGTCTATGTTGTCAATTCCCTCAGGCTTTTCAATTTTAGCGATGATAGGGATTTTATTGTCGGAGTGTTTTTCGATCAACTTTTTCAAATCCAAAATATCCTCACTGTTTCTAACAAAAGACAAGGCAATCCAATCAACCTTTTGTTTGATGGCAAACTCGGCATCGATTACATCTTTTTCGGTCAATGCGGGCAGTGATATTTTGGTATTGGGAAGATTGACTCCTTTTTTGGATTTTAATTTTCCTCCTTGAATTACTTTGGTTTCAACTTTTTCTTTTTTGTCGGTGGAAATGACCTCAAAAATCAGCTTACCGTCATCCAATAGAATCCTCTCTCCGGGTTGAACGTCTTTGGAGAAATTATCGTAATTCATAAAGACTT
>CAJXEG010000075.1 GCA_913052425.1 uncultured Flavobacteriaceae bacterium
ATTATCTTGCTACGCGGCCACTGGCGTCACCGCTCATTAATTTTTCTACTTCAGCTACTGTGACCAAATTGGCATCGCCCTTGATGGTGTGTTTTAAACAGGAGGCGGCCACTGCAAAGTTCAATGCATTCTGATCGTCCTCGGGATACTGTAACAAACCATAAATCAATCCTCCCATAAAGGAGTCACCCCCTCCTACTCTGTCCACGATGTGGGTGATCTGATATTCGGGACTGGTATAAATGTTATGCCCGTCGTAGAGTATCCCAGCCCAGGTGTTGTGGGAAGCAGAAATAGATCCTCTCAGGGTAGTGATCACTTTTTTCGCTTTGGGAAATTTTTTCATCATCTGTTCGCATACCGACTGAAAAGCCTCGGCTTTGACCTGATCGCCTTGGGTGGTTATGTCCAATCCCTCGGGTTTGATCCCAAAATGTTTTTCGGCATCCTCCTCATTACCAAGAATGATATCACAATAGGAGGTCAACTCGGTCATGATGGGTTCAGAGGGTTGACCGTATTTCCATAGTTTGGCGCGATAATTCAAATCTGTAGAAACGGTAATTCCCTTTTCACTGGCAATTTTTACAGCCTCCAAACAGGCATCGGCAGCGCCTTGAGAAATGGCCGGAGTGATTCCGGTCCAGTGGAACCAATTGACCCCCTCAAATACAGCATCCCAATCGATTATTCCCGCAGTGATCTCTGCCATGGCAGAGTGGGCACGGTCATATACGACCTTACTGCCTCTGCTCACCGCTCCGGTTTCTAAAAAGTAAATCCCCAGACGGTCGCCTCCATAGGCGATGTGTTGTGTTCCTACCCCTCTTTTACGCATTTCCATCATCGCGCATGCTCCCATATCGTTTTGAGGCAAGCGGGTTACAAATTCGACAGGAACACCATAATTGGAAAGGGATACAGCAACATTAGATTCTCCTCCTCCATAGACTACGTCAAAGTTGTTGGCCTGAGAGAATCTTAAATTACCGGGAGGTGAAAGTCTTAACATGATCTCACCGAAGGTGACTACTTTTTTCATTCAAATTTATTAATATTAGTTGATATTGAGTTGTATTGGGTTTTCAATTTTAATGGCCAGATCATCCAAATGGGCTTCCCAAGCTTCATGATCTGCAAATTGATTGCTTTCAGACCAGTAGAAGCCTACATAATAGACCAATGACTGGTTTAAGATCTTAAGATCTAAAAACACATGATTTTGATCCTTTATTTGGGGGTTGTATATGTGTTGACTTTTAAAATGCTTTTGGGGGGTCAAAATCACATTACTCAGTATGGTTTCAAAATGATTTTGTTTAAAAATAAGGAGATTGTTCTTGTCGATGATGCCTCCATGATTTTCCTGAAGTGATATTCCAGCAGCAATATGATCCGTTCCCTGAATGGAAACCTCAATTTTCATCAGATTATTTCCATAATCCAAACTGATGGTTTTTTGTTCTTTGATCATTCCCTGAGGGCCTTGCCAATCGGCGTAATCCAATTGAAAAAGCGTTCGTAACGGTCCCGTGGCCAAGGTTTTGTGGGCGGTAAAATTTTTGGATACAAAATACTGATCATCTGCTCCTTTGATGGCCAAGCCTCCCGCACCCCTGCTGATGCCCACATGGTAGTTGTCCAATCCTTCTCCGTGATCCTCATGATAGCTGATCCCTTCCTCTTCACTGGCTTTGTACCATTTGTTGATGACGGGATAACTAACTTTTTTTAACCAACAATCAATACCACTGGAGATGATCCCCCCTTCTTTTCCCTCCTCGACCAGTGCTTGGGCCCTAGGGCCGTAGGTTCTGAAGGCCACCTTGTCATTTTCCCATGTATAATCGTCAATTCGGGTGGGTACGATTCTGGAAAAGCAATACTCCACAGCTTCCGGCTTGTCGGGTTGTTCTTTCAGATGAAAGGTCTTTTGTGATGAAGGGGCCAATTGGGGTTGAAAAATGAGTTGATCCATCTTGCCATCTTGATCCACATCGATGAGTTGAGTCGTCAGAAAGGTATTTTCTGAAGGATCATAGACCCCTATTTTATCAATTTTGGAAGACAATGGCTCTGGCAGGTCTGCTATCAAAACCTCAACGGTTTCGTTTTGACGCACAATACTGAGGTTGTTGGTTAGATGAATACTAACTGGAGTTGGGGCACATGAGGCCATAAGACAAATCACGCCCAACAGTTGAATGGTTTTGGTAGAAATCATAGTGTTGTGTTTTAATTGAATTATTTACACTCCAAAAAGTTCAGGCAACCAC
Source organism: uncultured Flavobacteriaceae bacterium (assembly GCA_913052425.1). The sequence continues at coordinate 2,277 of CAJXEG010000075.1, forward strand.
AAACTTAACTGAGGGATATAGGTTACCAAAAACAAAGATAAAATCATGACTAAAAATAAGGGAATAAGGGGTTTAATAACTTTTGATATGGTGGTTTTTGCTATCCCTACTCCAACGAATAAAACGGAGCCTACTGGAGGTGTACAAAGTCCAATACAAAGATTGAGCATAAGAACGATTCCGAAGTGGGTAGGATCCATACCCAAATCGGTAACGATGGGTAGGAAAATAGGCGTAAAAATAAGTACTGCAGGGGTAGCGTCCATAAAAACACCCACCGCCAACAAGATGACGTTGATCATCAAAAGGATGATGATCTTATTGTCACTCACAGACAACAAGGCATTGCTTATGTCTTGGGGTATATTCTCATAGGACAACACCCATGACATACACATAGAAGCCCCAATCAAAAGCATCACAATGGCTGTGGTTTCAGAAGATTCTAAAATCACTTTTGGCAGTTTTTTTAAAGACAATTCTTTGTAATAAAAAGAAAGCAGTATGGTATAGAGCACAGCTACGGCAGAAGCCTCTGTCGCGGTAAAGATTCCTGCAATGATTCCTCCAATGACGATCACCAAAAGCAATAAACTGGGGAGCGCATCGATGAATTTTGTGAATACTTCCTTAAGAGAAGAACGCTCACCAACTGGATATTTGTGCTTTTTGGCCCACACTATGGCGACAAGCATCATCAACAATCCAGTGAGAATTCCTGGAATGTATCCAGCCAAAAATAAAGCGGCAATGGATACCCCCCCACTGGCCAGTGAATAAACAATCAGGGTATTACTGGGCGGAATGACCAATCCGGTGGTAGAAGAAGTAATGTTTACAGCAGCGCCAAACTCCTTTGAGTAGCCTTCTTTTTCCATTTCCGGCCCTAAAATGGTTCCCATGGCCGAAGCTGACGCCATCGCAGAGCCTGCAATAGCACCCATCATCATGGCAGATACGATGTTGATTAATGCCAATCCACCGGGCAAAAAGCCGACCAATGTTTTGGCAAAGGATATTAATCGCTTGGCGATGCCTCCCCTACTCATGATTTGTCCGGAGAGTATGAAAAAAGGGATGGCCAAAAGGGCGAAACTGTCAAGTCCTGTGGCAATTCGTTGAGATACTGTAGTGGTGGCAGCCGAAAAAGGCATGGCCGACATCAAGGTAAACAAAGAGGACATGGCAATACACCATGCTACAGGTACACCAAGGGTTAACAGTACTAAAAAACTAAAAACCAATATTATTACGGGTAGAAATTCAATCATTATGCCTGTTTTTTTAAGTCTAAAATTTTATAAAAAATGATCAGTATGCCACTGATCGGGATCACAGAATATACAACTCCTAAGGGAATCTTAAGTGCCGGTGAAAGTTGTTCCAAAACCAAGGTAATGTAAACCAACCGTACCCCTCCTATGAGCATACCCAAAATGGCAAAAGTCAGTATGGTCAGATTGATAAAGGTTTGTACCTTTTTTTGATTGGCCGAGCTAAATTTCTCCGAAAAATAAGTGATGGCGACATGATTTCCTTTTCCGGCCACATAGGCCGCACCTAATACTCCTACCCAAATCATAAGGTATCTGGCCAACTCGTCAGTGAATGAACTGGGATTAGCCAAAATATATCGTGAAAACACTTGCCACAATACATTGATTACCATGGCGGACATGATCACCACCAGTACTTTTTCTAAAACAGAATCTACCTGTGCTCTTATTTTCATTTTATTGGATGTTTCTAATTTTTTCAATTAATGGTTTGATCAAAGGATCTTTTCCATATTTATCCGCAACCGACTTGGATTTTTCTACAAAAGAGGATTTATCGGGATAACTCACTTGAACACCTGCAGCTTTGACAGCTTCCAATGACTCCTGTTCCGAAGCCAACCATAACTTTCTCTGCGCTATCACTGATATATCAACTGCTGTTTTTATCCATTTTTGTTCCTCATGGGTTAAACTGTTCCATAAGTGTGTACTCATAAGAACTACATCAGGAATCGCTGTGTGTTCGTCAATGGTATAAAACTTACAAACCTCGTAATGCCTTGATAAATAAAAACTAGGGGGATTGTTTTCTGCTCCATCCACTACCCCTTGTTGAAGTGCGGTGTAAAGCTCTCCCCAAGAAATGGGTGTGGGGGAACCGCCCAGAGATTTTACCATATCAATGGCGGTTTGACTCTCTTGAACTCTAATTTTTAATCCGTTCAAATCATCAGGCTTTTCCAATGGTTTGTCGATGGTATAAAAACTACGACTCCCGGAGTCGTAATAACCAAGGCCTTTAAGCCAGTATTTTTCTGTACCATTAAGTAATTCCTCTCCTACAGAACCATCAAGAACGCGATAATAATGATCTTTATCTTTAAATAGGTAAGGAATACCAAATACTTTGATGGTGGGAGAAAAATTCTCCAGAACTGCAGCCGATGTCTTCATCATATCCAAGCTTCCAATTTGAACCAACTCAATTAATTGACGCTCAGTCCCCAATTGCTGACTTGGATATATTAGCACTTTGAACCTTCCCTCTGAGATCTCCTCCAGTTTCTCTCCGAAAATGACCATCGCCTTGTGAACAGGATGACTGGTGCTCAATCCATGACCAAAACGAATAATTTTTGTTGGGCTGATCTGATCACAGGAAATAAAACTGAGTAAACAAACGAATACGATAAGTGGTTGTAACTTGAACATTAGTTTTTGTATTTAATAAAGTCTTTCAAATTGTGATAACATATATTTTCAACCATTTTCCCAAAAAAGACATGGTCGTTGGGCAATAACCCATTTTCAATATCATTTCCAATCATATTACAAAGCAATCTTCTGAAATACTCATGTCGCGGGAAAGAGAGGAAACTACGACTGTCGGTCAACATACCTATAAATTTAGACAAAAGTCCCATATTGGAAAGGGTTTTCATTTGTGATTCCATCCCGTCTTTCTGATCGAGAAACCACCAAGCAGTCCCCCATTGAATCTCTACTTTGTCGTTGTTAAAATTGCCGGGCATGGTGGCAAAAACCTCATTCATAGCGGGGTTTAGGTTGTAAAGTATGGTATTGGTGAGTTTGTTGTTGTCGTTGAGCATTCCCAGGAGTTTGGAAAGGTTTTTGGCTTGGTCAAAATCTCCGATGGAATCACAACCTACATCAGCGCCCAACTGTCTTTTTAATTTTTGATTGTTGCCTCTCAACGCTCCCAAATGCAGTTGTTGTGTCCACCCAAAATCAAAATACATGACAAAGAGTTCATACAACACACAAGAGTTGAAGAGGCTGGCTTCGTCCGCAGAAGGGGGTTTTCCTGCAATGCGCTTTTTGAGAACAGCATCGGCTTCACCATGGGTAAAATCTGCTGCATGAGTAAATTCCAATCCGTGATCAGAAATTCTACAACCGTTTTGATGAAAATAATCGACCCTGGACTTTAGGGCTGCCAACAGGCTGTCCAAATCCCGTATTTCTGTCTCGGCAACATCTCCCAGAGCCATGACGTAATCCAAGTATTGATCTTCCTCAATGCCAAAAATATTATCGGGTCTAAAACCAGGCAATACCTCCGGTCCCTTTTGATTGCTTGAAGCTATTGTTTGGTGATCTGAAAGATCGTCAATGGGATCATCGGTAGTGCACAACATTTCAACCTTCATGTCATTAAGCAAACTTTTGGGGGTCAAATCCAAAAGTTGTTTATTGGTTTCTTCAAAAATATCGGTTGAAGTAGAGGGCTGTAGCAGGGTTTTGATCCCAAAGTATCGCTGTAATTCTAGGTGCGTCCAGTGGAAAAGAGGGTTTCCCGCTGTAAAGGGAACAGTATAGGCCCATTGATCAAATTTTTGTTTATTGCTCACTTCTTTTCCGGTGATGAACTTTTCGGGTACCCCAAGGCTGCGCATGGCCCTCCATTTGTAGTGATCACCATCCAACCAAATTTCGTTGATGCCCGCAAAGGGTTGATTGGCTGCAATCACATCCGGCGGTAGGTGATTGTGGTAGTCTATGATGGGCATGGAAACAGCATAGTCAAAATAAAGTCGTTCTGCTGTTTTATTTTGAAGTAAAAAGTTATCTTTTATAAACGGTTCCGTATTCTTGAATTCCATCGTTAGATCATTTTATTTATACCCCATTCGAGTCCCCTGAGTTCGGCCAGCCCCCTGAGTCTCCCAATGGCGGAGTAGCCGGGATTAATTTTTGGTTTTACAAGGTCATCCAACATTTGATGTCCATGATCCGGTCGCATAGGAATGGAGGCATCTTGGCGATTTTCGGCGACTCTGCGTCTTTGTTCCCTGATTACTCTAATGATGATCTCGAACATGTCCACATCACCTGTAAGATGATCTGCCTCAAAGAAATTACCTTGAGCATCACGCTTGGTACTTCTGAGGTGTAAAAAATGAACACGATCAGCAAAAACATCGAAAATGGCGGGAAGGTCGTTATCGGCCCTCACGCCCAATGAACCGGTACAAAATGTAAT